>JACZYA010000058.1 GCA_022571295.1 Acidobacteriota bacterium
GTATGGTTCATGAAGTACGCCTTGCGGGGCCTGTGGAGGAAGAAACCACCAACTTCTTAGAATGAGGCGAGTTCATCTTCTGTGCCAGTAGTGTTTATTCACTCTCTTGCCTCTTGTGCGGCTAAAGCAGTCAGTGTTGTTCCTGCGCGATGCTGACTGAGTACACTACGATGAGGAAGAAAAGAACGCCCCACCAGCGCAAGCAGGAATACCCCTCTCAGGGATCGCTTAGCTCAGTTGCAGGAAGTGGCGAGGGGAATTAGGGGAGGAAACGATTGGTGGAGGAAACTAGAGACGAACTAGCGGCTGTCTTGGACAGGCTCATGCAGGAAGTCGTTATTGGCAAAGCTCACCTCAAGATTTGGGAGGGACTTGCCAAAGCGTTGTCAGAGACTCCCCAACTGGCCGACGTAGCTAGAACCTTCTTTGGTCTTACTCTACAGGCTCACATCGAACAGGCGTTTCTCCATGCCGCCCGCCTGTACGATTCTAAGAGGGGGGCCGTAACTGCCCGCTCCTTACTTACACTGGCGGAGAGGAAAGCGGGGAAGTTTCAGAATGCGAGACCAGGCAAGGTGCGCGAGATCATTTCAAGAGCACGCCAACAATTAGGTGCAGTGGAGCCATTACTGGATGCAGTACAAACCAGGAGGAACAAGATGTTGGCTCATCTTGATCCGCAGACCATCTTTGATCCCTCAAAAGTGGCGAAGAGCAGTCAAACCACAATCAAGAAAATGGAGAAGATGTTTGATGCTGCCGGGAATGTCGTGAACGAGATTTCAGGTTCCTATCGAGGGAGCACGTCGGTACTGGACTTGTTTGATACGAGCGATTTCGAGAACATGCTAACAGTAATAAAACGGGGCAAGCGGGCGCAATTTGAGGAGTACGAGAAAGAATTTGGACGACCTTGGTCTAAGGATACGTCTTGGACAAAGAAATAGGCCCACCGCCGATTGCTCGTTGGAACGCCGCACTCTGCGACTCCGCCTAGAGCGCATCCACCGCAAGATCGCCAAGGTGGAGGAGGAGAGGACTTAGATCGCTGTGTTGATTCCCCAAAACATCTCGCTAGGGGCATTGAGTTCCACCCCTGCCCGGGCTGTGGTTGACGTAACCCTCCGGCTCCAGACCACCCGCGCAGCCTCGGATTCATTGCTTCGAGGATCGAGTAGTTCGACCTGCTTCCCAGAGGGAAGTGGAGTATCGAGGCGCAGCAAAGCTCCGTGAGCGTTCACCACTTCTGTCTCCGCGTGTGCCCGTTGTTTCACTTCCCCTTCAGCCGCCCAGATCACAACAACTGGGCGTCGCCAGAGGATGCGAGAACTCCTGCGCCTCGCCTCTGGGTTCTCGGTTCGCATAACCCAATCCTTCTTCCGGGGCGACAATTACTCTACTGGAGAAACTGGGCGGCAGCAATGGGTAGAGTCGAGCAAGCTATGTTTTCTCTCAGGGACCGGCTAGCTCAGTTGCGGGAGGTGGTGGCGGGGATTGAAAAAGAACTGCAGAACAAGGGCTAGTCGGGTAGAATCTTCTCCTGAACAATATGGGCGGGGCGTCTCGACGATGACAAGCCGCAAGTCTGATTTCCCTGAAAAAGATCAAGTCAAGGTTCTACTTTGGTGCGCGCGCCACTGTTGCCTCTGCGGAAAAGCCTGCGGCGTAGGTATTGAAGTGGCCCATCTCGACAAGGGGTCGAATGACATAGATGAGGCCATTCCTCTCTGCTTTGACTGCCACGCTGAAATTGGACACTACACCCAGGATCATCCCCGGGGGAAGAAGTATAGCCATCGTGAACTGAAAGCCCGGCGAAATCAGGTTTACGAAGAATACACAAGCCACCTAGTTCCGCCCCTGCTATACGGTTTGAGTCAGCAGGGCAACAAGCTTCCAGATGTTGGCTTTTATATCGACCATATGGGGGGACCTCACCCCGTCAAGGTCCGCATAACTGTTACGCTGTCCCAAGGAGACCGAAAGCACAAGCCATCAACAGCAGGGCACTATGACGGAACGTACTTATGGAACCTTAATCCAGGTTTCGGTGTGAGAGGCCACTTCGGAATCCCTGCAGAAATTCTGAAGCACCGCGAAGTTCCACTTAGGGCAAAGATCGAGGCGACAGTGATTGACATCTATGAACGATCCCACGTCCTCTTACCCATGGGGTTCGTCATCGAGCAAGACCGACGTGGTGAATGGTATCTAGAACCGTGCATGGAGGAGATTGATAAGAAGTAGGGGTGGGAACCCTTGCATTCACCGCAACTGCCTGAGTACTATTCTCCCATGCTGAGCAAGGCTTCCCGCTCCAATGGAAACGGAAACGGCCACTGCAAGGTCCATCCCCGCACTGCTACTGCCTGCCGTGCCTGCCTCGTCCAGGGCTTGCAAGAGTTTCGGTTCACGAATCTCCGGTCCGGCCTACGGATCGCGGCCGAGAAAATCTCTGCACTCCGGGCCGAGTACGCCGCAAAGGGTGGCGCGGAAGTGAAAGCCACGATGGTTGCCTACGAGCTGGGGACACTCCTGGCCCGGCTCCAAGCCGCAGAGGGACGGGTGGAGGACTTGCCTGTAGATGCCGGGGTGATGATCTCCGCGATGGGGAAGGTCAACGGGCGTCGGGCAGCTACCCAGGCTTCCTGATCTTGCGGGCTAGTCGGTAAGCTGCCGCACCTTCTTGACCTTTTCCTCTGGCTCCGGCAACCCGCCTGGGACAATTACGATATTCTGTTGGAAGATCAACCCAGAAATGCGATCCTGTTCGCGGTTAGTTGGGAACAGGCCGCGAAGTCTGAACATCTGCTCAGTAGCAAGCCGCCGCTCCTGCAAGGCTACAAGCGGCTTGGAATAGACAATCTCCCCGTCCTTCGTGTGAAAGACTTTAACTTCTTTCGCGTCCATCCCTTCCTTCAACCGCGTGATCCCGTGTTGGACTGTAGCTCCCAGCTCGTCCATCACGCCGGCAATTTCGCTTTGAATGTTGGGCTTTGTGAGGTTTTCACTCGCAATAAAGCGCGCACTCTTCTTGCTGTAACCGGCAGCAATGGCAGACTTTGTGGCGTTGCCGAAGGTATCTTTGGTTGGGTCGGTATAGTAGGCGATAAACTTCCGCTGCCTGGGCTTCAACTTCTTGCTGATCTTCCTCGCGTCGGGCTTCTTTGGTTTCCTGTTCTTGCCGCTCATTACTTCATTCTACACCACTTACACGGGATAAACTCCGCTACTCCTCTTTTCTCACCACAGAGGTCACAGAGAGATCAGGTGCGGGGAGGTTTGAGGGGCTGGGCGAGCAGGTCTTCCTTGCGGTACACCATGTC
Source organism: Acidobacteriota bacterium (assembly GCA_022571295.1). GTDB lineage: Bacteria > Acidobacteriota > Terriglobia > Acidiferrales > 2-02-FULL-67-57 > JACZYA01. The sequence continues at coordinate 3,327 of JACZYA010000058.1, forward strand.
GGCGATGTTGTAGGTGGCGAGTTCGAAGCCGTGGCCGTGGGTGATGGCGTCGGTGGGGCAGGCCTCGACGCAGTAGCCGCAGAAGATGCAGCGCGAGTAGTCGATGTTGTAGACGCTGGCGTAGCGTTCGCTGGCGCTGATGCGGGTTTCGGCGGTGTTGTCGGCGGCCTCGATGTAGATGCACTGCACCGGGCAGGCGGCGGAACAGAGGAAGCAGGCGACGCACTTTTCCAGTCCGTTTTCGTCGCGGTGCAGGACGTGGATGCCGCGGTAGCGGTCTTCGAAGCGCACCGGCTCGTCGGGGTAGTTTTCGGTGACGGTGGGGCGGAAGAGCGTGCGCAGGGTGACGGAGAAACCCTTGGCGAAGGTGAAAGCGGTTTCGGCGACTTCTTTGAGTATGGATGGCATCTGATCGCCCGTTCTATCCTGCGAGAAGCTCCAGTATAGCGGCAGGGTCAATTTTCCAGCAAGGGTTGCAGGTTAATTACAACCAACACCTACAACGCTCGCAGGATTCCAATTGCTCCTGGCCCGCCACCCGGTAGAGAGAGTCGTAGAAAGGGAGCCAGTCCCCTTTCAAGCTGTGAGTGAGCAGCGATCCGTTGCAGTAGGGGCACCTGTCGCCTTCGTGGGGCTGAAGCCAGTTGATAGGGGCTTCGCAGCGGGGTGACCACAGTAGTCCTAGGCAGTTCACGCAGAGACAGTGTGGGTTTCTGTACGGCAGAGGGGGTAGGGGGAATTGCTCCCCTGGGTGAATCGCTGCTTTCCGCGCCCTCTCGATAATCGCAGAGCGTTGCGGGCTCATGGTGTGGGTCTGCAACCTCGCGCTGATCTGCTCACTCGGCATGCTTGGGCCTCGTCTTTCTTCTTCGTGCACCAATCGATACTGCCGCAGCCGTGCCAACAGTCATTATCGGAACCGAACCAAGCGGGCGATTTGGAACATGATTAAGTGCGACTTGATGATGGTGAGAAAGGAAGGCTCAAATAGGTACGCAACAAGGTCGCTCATTCGAGCTTCTTAGCCGTCCGGCTTTTCCTCCATATCTTTATCTTTCAGCCGTTGGAATCGAGGTTCGGCACCCGGAAAGTACTGTGGTTCACCACTTGGTCCACCTGTCATCTGACGAACGGCAGTGTAGGGACGGTTTAAGACATCGTTGAAACTTATAGTCCACTTGGTTCCTGTTTCTCTGACTTTTTCGGCTTCCACACCTTTGAAGTCGTATCGTAGCCAACCACGGACTAGACCACCGCGCCCGACTGGTTCTACAGTTTTCTCGTAGATGGCATCTTTGCGACTAAACACAGCTATTGGCTTTCCTTCTTCGCCAATCAGTTGGTACCCCTCTGGGATGAAAGTTGGCCTGATTGATAAATCGAGGTCTTGCGACTTGATACGCAGCGTGAATCCCTCAACAATGCTCGGAGCACCAATATTCCTAATTGACATTACAAGCCACGCCTGGCTCCCGCCAAACTCTGGAACACTACCGATATAAATCTGCTCAATTCTTCCAATCAATTTCGGTGTGTTTTCCTGAGCAGATTTGACTTTCAAATCGTAGTATGCAAGGAATTGTACTATCGACACGACTACGAGCAGAAAAGAAATTTTTGCCCACAATGGTATTGGAATCGTCTTCCTACTAATCCATTCCACTAATGAAATCAATCCCAATGCGGCTAACACTATGACAAACCACCAATGCAAAAATGCTGCGCTGAGATAGTCGATAAGGATTCGTGTAAACTCTGATATAGACATATGCGCCTCTCGTGCAGGTGTTGGCGCATTATACTCCTTACCCTCGTTTTCAAATCATCAACCCCGATGGAAAAGTCTCGGAAAGAGCTTGACAGGCGAATAAAAAGCGAATATAGTCCGCCCCCACAGTGAGCCACACTGCACACACGACCGGGCGCGCAACTTCCCCCACGGGAACCTTTCCCCTCCCGCTTTTCAGCCAGACGCCCTGCCCCGGGCCTGCTGAGGCGCCGGAGCAGCGGAACACCCCGAGGCCACCGTTGGTGGGAATTGCGCGCTTGGCCGCTGCTGCGCCGAGGGAAGCGCAAAAGAACGAGGTGGAGTATTTCCGCCTGCGGGTGCGCTCGGTGCTGAACCGGGTGGACTCGCGCCGGGTGGGCTTCGGATGGTCCATCAACCCCTATCGCGGGTGCGAGTTCGGCTGCCAGTACTGCTACGCCCGCTACACCCACACCTACATGGAGCTCGACCCGACCCAGTTTGAGAACAAAATTTACGTCAAGGCGGAGGCGGCGCGCATCCTGCGGCGCGACCTCACGCCCGAGAAAGTGCTGGGCGAGCACATCGCCATCGGCGCCGCCACCGACCCCTACCAGCCCGCCGAGCGCCAGTTCGGGGTCACGCGCGCAATCCTGGAGACGCTGCTGGAATTCTCCCACACGCTCCCCAGCGGCGGTTTGAGTTTGTCCATCACCACCAAGTCGAACCTAGTGCTGCGAGACCTGGACCTGCTGCGGGAACTCGCCGGTTGCAGCCAGTTGCAGATCAACGTGAGCGTCGGCACGCTCAATGCGCGGCTGGCGCGGGCGCTGGAGCCGCGCGCGCCCCGGCCCGACCTGCGGCTGGAGACCGTCCGCCAGCTCGCCCAGGCCGGGATCACCACCGGCGTGTTTGCCATGCCCATCCTGCCCGGCCTGACCGACAAGCCCGCCGAGCTGGAGGCGCTGGTAGCGGCTGCCGCCGACGCGCATGCGCACTACCTGTGCGCGGGCGTGGCCTTCCTGATGCACAGCTCGCAGAAAACATTCTTCCCCTTCCTGGAGCAGAAGTTCCCCCGGCTGGTGAAGCAGTACCACACGTGGTACCGGCGCAACGGCTACGCGCCCCAGAGTTATCGCAAAGAAATCTCCGCCCTCATGACCGGCCTGCGCCGGAAGTATCACCTGCCCTCTCGCCCCCCGGACGGCGGGGTTCGCTCCACCCAAGACCCCGCTGCTACTCTCCCCAACTACTCCGCCCTCAGCGCGCAGCTCGCCATCCCCTTCGCCTCCTAACAGGCGGCGACCAGCTGCACTGAAGCGCCACGCCGCTACCCCTCCAAGCGCACAGGTGGTGATAGAATCAGCCGCTGTTCTACCGAACAAGCCCAGGAGGGGAAATGCGACGCCACCTTTTATTTTCAGTTTTGCTGCTTCTACTGACCTTGTCGACGGGGCTGGGGAGACTTGCCCAAACCGAGGAAGGGGAAACGGTTTATGTGCTGGCCGGGAAGCTGCTCGACGTGCGCGCCGGGCGCCTGCTGACCGACCAAGTGATCGTCATTCGCGGGGAGCGCATCGAGCGGGTGATCCCCGCCAGCGAAGCCGCGCTGCCGCACGGCGCCAACGTCATCGACCTCAGCGGCGCCACCGTCCTGCCGGGACTGATTGACGCCCACGACCACCTCACCGGCGACCATCGCTTTCACGGCTACCGCGCGCTCAGCATCTCGGTCCCGCGCCAGACGCTCTACGGCGTACTGGGCGCGCGCAAAACCCTCGCCGCCGGCTTCACCACCGTCCGCAACGTGGGCGCGAGCGGCTATGCCGACGTGGCCCTGCGCGACGCCATCAACGACGGGGAAATCCTGGGCCCGCGCATGCTGGTTTCCGGCCCGGCGCTGGGCATCACCGGCGGCCACTGCGACAACAACTTGCTTCCGCCGGAGTACAACCATCGCGCCCAGGGTGTGGCCGACGGCCCCTGGGCGGCGCGCGCCAAAGTGCGCGAGATCATCAAGTACGGCGCCGACCTGATCAAGTTCTGCGCCACCGGCGGCGTGCTCTCCAAAGGCGACGACGTGGGCGTGCTGCAGTACACGTTGGAAGAGATGCAGGCCATCGTCGCCGAAGCCCACAAGCTGGGCCGCAAGGTGGCCGCCCACGCCCACGGCGCCGAAGGCATCAAGACCGCCATCCTGGCCGGGGTGGACTCCATCGAGCACGCCAGCCTGATTGACGACGAAGGCATCCGCCTGGCCCGCGAGCGCGGCACCTTCCTGGTGATGGACATCTACAATGACACCTTCATCCTCGAACACGGCGCCGCGGTCGGTATCCTGCCGGAGTCGCTGGAAAAGGAGCGCCAGATCGGCCAGGCCCAGCGCGACAACTTCCGCCGCGCCCACCAAGCCGGCGCTCGCATCGCCTTCGGCACCGACGGCGCCGTCTATCCCCACGGCGACAACGCCAAGCAGTTCGCCTATATGGTCGAATACGGCATGACGCCGCTGGAAGCCATCCAGGCTGCGACCATCCACGCCGCCGAGCTGCTGGGCTGGGCCGACCGCGTGGGCGCGCTCGAGCCGGGCAAGTTCGCCGACCTGATCGCAGTTGAAGGCGACCCGCTGGCCGACGTGGCCCTGCTGGAGAAGGTTGGCTTTGTGCTGAAGGGGGGGAAGGTAGCTCGGGACGACTGGAACCGCTAGGGAGCGTAGGCGGGCCAGTCGCTACGGCTCAAGACTTGGACGGGCCGAAGGGGACGCGCACGCCCCAGAAGTTCTCGCTCGGCTGGGACAGCTCCACTCCCACCCGAACCTCCCGGCCGCCGGGGATGGGTTCCCGCCAGACGATGCGCGCCGGTTGGATTTCGCGCGTGCGCATGTGCATGATCTCGACGTTATCCTGCGGCACCATGCGGGTGGGCAGCCGGATCAAGCCGCCGTGGGCGTTGACCACTTCGCTCTCGCCCACTGCCTGACAATTGCCTCCCTCGCGGTTCGTCCACATGGCCGCCACCGGAGCGCGCCAGAGCATCCGCGGACTGCGTCTCCCCTGTTGCGTGAAGTGACCCTCCAACTGGTACTGGTCAATGCGGAACGCCACCCCGACCCGGTTGCTGGACTGGGGTTCCACCCGCAGCACCTCGCCCTGGCAGCGAACCACGGTGGGCTCGCCGCTCCCGCCCGTGATCGGCAAGCGCAACGCCAAATCCGACCGCGTCCCAACCGCCGGCGCTTGCTCGGCCAGAAAGTACACGCCCGTGCAACTGATGTTGCGCGTTGTTCCTTGCCGGATGACCTGCTGGCCGGAAATCTGCCAGCGCGCTTCCACCGAGAACTCTAGCGGAAAGCGGGCGGCGCGTTGCTTTTTATCGGGCGATTCCATTAGTGCACTTCAACCACCCTAAGATTCGACCCTTCGACCCATCGAAGCAATAGGAGGGGGGTCACACCAGCCCAGTACCAAAGTACCCGCTGAGTGCCCAATCCGCTGCTTTCCCAACGTGATGTTGACCCACACCTCAATTTAACGCGACTCCGCTTGCTACCATATTAGCCCATTCTAACCCCGGCTGCGACCGAGAAATTTCCCTTGCCGGTGGAAGCGCACGGACTCGCGCCCGCCTGCCGGTCGGGCAAGCAGACGCAGGCAAACTTCACTCAGAATAACAATGAGAAAGAATATTAACGGCCGGGGATGATCAGGGGGGATTGCGCGGGCGCAGGGGCGGCGGCTTCAGGCGGCAACTGCCCGCGCAGAAGCGTAAGGTAGCGGCGCGAGCGCGCCCGCCCGTTGGCCTCCCACTGCCCCAGCCGCCGCAGGAACACTACCGCCCGCAGCACCTCCACCGGTCGCACGCTGCTCCCGGTGCGTTGCTGCTGCTGGCTCTCGAACTCCTTCAGGTAGACCTTGGCGGCGTCGTAGAGCCGGCGGGCCGGGGCGCTCTCGGGCGGCTGCTCGTAGTAAAGGCCGGAGTCGAGCGTCTGGTAGCTGCGCGCCAGCGCGTCCAGCACCGCCAGCAGGTCGGCGTCGCAGACGTCCGTGTGCTCCTGCGCGAACCGCGCCAGGAACACGCTCAGCCCGTTAATCAGCTCTCCGTGCTCCGCCAGGAAGTCGCGCTCGATTGCGACCTTCTCGAACGCCAACTCCTTGGGCGGTTGCCGGCGCTCCCCCTCGTAGCGGTGCGCGGCGATCAAATAGGAACAGTCAGCGGGGCAGTCAATCGAAACCTCGCGCTGCTCCCCGCAGCACTGCGGGCAGATGCTCGTGCCGCCGCTCTCCCGCCAGCGACTGCCCCCCAGCCCCGGGCAGAACCGCTTGGTGCGGCGTCGCTCGCAGATAGGACATTGGTTGGGCATCGGACAGGAAGCAGGGATTCTACGTCAGAGAGAACAGTGTGGCAATCCGTGCCCTCGGGTTCGGGCTTCAAGCTGTTGGCTGGGAACCGAGTGTTGCCTGGACGCGGCGGCAGTAGTCCTGCTGGTAGCGCTCCAGGTCGCGCTTCACCAGGTGCAGCCCATAGACGCACAACTCGAAAGTCTCCGACAACCGGCGGAACAGCGGCGCCTCCTCCCGGTACTCAAACTGGTCGAAGGAAGAGACGATGGTGTAGGACTCCTTGCCGGCCTTGACGTAGTCCACAAACACGTCCGGGGCCGGCTTCCAACGCCGCCGGTAGCTGGTGACGTACTCCGGAAACATGCCGATCAGGAAGAGCGTGTAGTCGCCGATGTGCTTGCGGACGGCGCGCTCGCGGTCGAAGGAGCTGGCGTCGAGCATGGGGTTCGATTCAATCAGCATCTCGCCCACATCGTCCAAGCGCTTGCCGCGCGCGTTGCGAATCTTGTAGAGATTGTCCTGGTGGGTAAAGTCGGTCAGCAAGCCGGAGACGTACCCCGCCACCTGCGCGTCCCGCACGCGCACGTCCTCAAAGAAGTGCCGCTGCACCAGCTCGGCGAACAGCCGCCGCAGAGGATGATTGCGCTCAATCTCCATTCCGTCCCTTTGCGCCCTCTCCCTTCTATATCGGATGCGGGAAGCACTTTCAACAGTGGCCCGGCGCTGTTAAAATCTAAGACTTGGGAAAGCCGAGTTTCTGTCATGCTCCGTCCTCGTCAACCGAATCCGCGACCGACTCGCTCCTGCGGACGCTTCCGCTTGTTGCCGCAGCTCAGCCCCACTGAGCGCCGTCACCTGCTGCGTTGGATTCGCCAACTTCCCCCGGCGGTAGCCGAGCGCCTGCCGCGCCTGCGGGTGCGCTCGGCGAGTGAGATTGTGCGCGTGGGCCAGCGGGTGGTCTTCGATACCAGCGTCAAGGCCCAGGCTGCCGACCGCACCGCACAAGCCGTGTCCTACATCAACACCCGGCTGGTGGTGCTGCGCCGGCGGCTCTTCCGCCAGCGCCGGCTGGGACAGCGCCTCTTCTACCACGAGCTTTGCCACTTCCTCTGGCCGCGGCTGGGCACGCCGCGCCGCCGCGCTTTTGACCGCGTGCTGCGGCGCGAACTGCGCGCCGGGGTGCGGGGCGAGTTGGGCTACACCGCCGCCCTCTGCAAGCAGGCTCTTGGCCGCCGCCGCAGCGGGACGCCCTGGCGCGAATACGTCTGCGAGAGTTTTTGCGACACCGGAGCCTACGCCTTGCTGCGGGCCACCGGCGCGGCGGGCCGCGCGCGCAGTGTGGAATTTACTCTGGGACGGCGGCAGCGCGCCGCTCGCCTGCAGCAGTGGACCCGCTTGCTACTGCCGGAAAGCGCGGCGGCAAGAGAGCTCGGCCTGTAGTAGCTCCTGAGCGCATCACCAAGCCCACGGAGCGCATCCAATTAGGATGAACGTCGCGCCGATAGAACACAGGAGGACAGGAAGAACAGGATGGACGTTTCAGCCTTAGCCGCATTCATCGCCGGGGTGATCTCGTTCCTCTCGCCCTGCGTGCTGCCGCTGGTGCCGGGTTATGTCGCCCTGCTGTCGGGCTCCAGCGCCGACAAGCCGCAAGACGACCAAGGCGCGGCCCGCACCGCCGTGATGGTGAACTCGATTCTCTTCGTGCTCGGGTTCTCCACCGTCTTCATCGCCTTGGGCGCCTCGGCCAGCGCCGTCGGCGGCTTCCTACTCTCCAACAAGCTGCTGCTGGGCAAGATTGCCGGCGTCATCATCGTGCTGTTTGGCATCTTCCTGCTGGGCTTCATCAAGATTCCAGCGCTCTACTCCGACAAGCGCTTCCACGGAAAAATCAATCCGGGCAAAACCGGCTCGTACATGCTGGGGCTGGCCTTTGCCTTCGGCTGGACGCCCTGCATCGGCCCGATTCTGGGCGCCACTCTGATGATGGCCGCCACCCAGGACACCCTGGCCCGGGGAATCTTTCTGCTGGCTATTTACTCCGCCGGGCTGGCGCTCCCGTTCCTGGGCACCGCCTTCGCCCTCGATAAGTTCATGGCTTTCTATAAAAACTTCCGCCGGCACCTGGCCTGGGTGGAGCGCTTCGCCGGCGTGCTGCTGATCGCGGTCGGTGTTATGATCTACTTCAACAAATTCACGCTGGTTTCCGGCTATCTCAGCTTTATGAATGATCTTGTGCTCTGGTTGGAAAACATCTTTACCTAAGGAGTCGCGCGTGTCCCCAAAAGCCATTGCCATTTTGCTGGTTGGAGTCCTGGCGGTCGCCGGAGTGTATCTCGCTGACCGCCTCTGGCTCGCCTCCGTGCGCGGGCAGAACCCCGGCACCGCCGGCGAAACGGCCGCCCTGATGCAACCCCTGCCGAACTTCACTCTCACCACCCGCGAGGGCACAGAAGTCAACCTGAGCGACTTCGAGGGCAAGGTGCTGGTGCTCAACTTCTGGGCCACCTGGTGCCTGCCCTGCAAGGTGGAAATCCCCTTCTTCAACAAGACCTACGCCGAGTACCGCGAGCAGGGGGTCGAGTTCGTGGCCGTCTCAGAAGACGCCGGCGGCTGGAGCGACATCGAAGCCTTTGTGCAGGAGACACCCATCGCCTATCCCGTCCTGCTCGACCGCGACGAGAGCGCCGGGCAAGCGGTGGGCGGGCTGCCGGGCTTGCCGGTCACGGTCTTCGTGGACCGCCGCGGGCGCATGGCCTACAAGCACGTCGGCATCACCGACATTAACACTTTGCGGACCAACATCGAGCGGCTGCTGGAAAGCAGCGCAGGAGTGAGTCCATGAGATACTCGCAAAATCAAACAGCCGCGACTCGTCTGGCCGCGCTGGCGCTGGGATTGGCGCTGGCCACGGCCGCCACCGCGCAGCGCCCGCCCAAGCCGGAGGATGTCGTCCAGGTGCGGGTCGAGCCCGCGCAGGTGGAAGCGCGTGCCGATGGGCAGGCGACGTTCACGCTGGTGGCCACCATCCGGGAGGGCTTCCACGTCAACTCCAACCAGCCGCTGCAAGAGTATTTGATCCCGACCCGGGTGGAGCTCCTCACCACCGAACTGTTTGCGCTCGAGAAGGTGGACTATCCCAAGGGCAAGTTGAAGTCGTTCGGCTTTTCCCCCGACGAAAAGCTTTCCGTCTATGACGGCACGCTGCGCCTGCCGATTGCGTTGCGGGTGAAAGATGGTGCCCGGAACCCCGCCGCAGGCGGGGCCGACGCTGGCAGTCACACCGTGCGCCTGGCCTTCCATTACCAGGCCTGCAACGACGAGATCTGTTTGCGCCCCACCAAGCGCGAAGCCCAACTCACTGTTCGCGTGCGGTGAACTGCTCGCAGTGAACCGCCTGCGCTAGCTCGGCGCGCCAGGAAGCCGGATGGCACCCCCCGACCAGCAACGAAAAACAAACCGTCCCCGCAATCGAGCGCAAGCGCGCGCACCGCAACCCGGCTGGCGCCTGCCGGGGCGGCAACGAATCGGCTGGGCTCTGGTGCTGGCTGCGGCCGTCGCGCTGGCGCTGGCAGCCACCGGCGGCTACGGTACTCCTGACCCGCCGGGCGCGAAGAAAGCCAATCGCCTTATCTCCGAGGCCAGCCCCTATCTGCGCAGCGCGGCCTACCAGCCGGTGGACTGGTACCCATTCAGCCCGCAAGCGTTCGCGCGCGCCCAGGAACTCGACCGGCCCATCCTGCTCGATATCGGCGCGGTCTGGTGCCACTGGTGCCACGTGATGGACCGCGAAAGCTACGAGAACCCGGAGATAGCGCGCCTGATCAACGAAATGTTCGTCGCCATCAAAGTGGACCGCGACGCCCGGCCCGACATCGACGCCCGCTACCAGCGCGCCGTGCAGGCGCTCACCGGCCAGGGCGGCTGGCCCCTGACGGCTTTCCTGACTCCTTCCGGCAAAGTCTTTTTCGGCGGCACCTACTTCCCGCCCGAGAACCGCCAAGGCCGGCCCGGACTGAAAGAACTCTTGCCCAAACTGGCAGAAGCCTACCGAACGCAAAAGGACCGCATCCTGGCCGGCGCCGATGAAACCGCCCGGCGGTTGCAAGCCTACGAAAGCGCCTCGGCCCAATCGGGCTCAGTGACGCCGGCCTTGTTGGAACAACTGGTGGCCGCCCTGCCCAAGGATTTCGATTCGGAGTACGGAGGCGGGGCGCGCGCACCCAAGTTTCCCCACGGCGCCGTCATTCGGTTGGCGCTCGACCGCTACGCGGCCACCCACGACGCCCGGCTGCGGGAAGTGGCTGAGAAAACCCTGGAGGGAATGGCGCGCGGCGGCCTGCGCGACTACATCCACGGCGGCTTCTACCGCTACTCCACCGACCGCTTCTGGCACGTCCCCCACTTCGAGAAGATGTCCTACGTGCAGGCCGAGCTGCTGGAAGCCTTCGCCCGCGCCTACCAAGCCACCGGTAAACCGCTCTACCGGGAGGCGGCCGAGGGGATTCTCCGCTACCTGACCGACACCCTCTCCGACCAAACCCGCGGCGGCTTCCTGGCCACCCAGGACGCCGACGTCAGCCTCGACGATGACGGCAGCTACTTCACCTGGACGCTCGCAGAGATCAAAGAACTCCTGAGCGCGAAAGAGGCGCAGGCCTTCGCGGCCCACTACGGCGTGGTAACCTCCCCGCAGCGGCACCCGCCGGAAACGCCCGACCGCAACGTGCTCTACCAGGCGAAGTCGCTGGAAGTTGTTGCAGCCGAGTTGAAGCTGCCGGTCGAAGAAGTCCGCACGCTAGTCGAAAGCTCCCGCGGGAAGCTGCGCGCCGCCCGTCGCCAACAGAAAGCTCCCTTCGTGGACCCGAACAAGTTCGTGGATTGGAACGCGCTCGTGCTCTCCGCCTACCGCTACGCCTACGAGGCCTTCGGCGACCAAGCCGTCAAAGAGTTTGCCCTCCGCACCACCGACTTCTTGTTGACGAAAGCGTATCGGCCCGGCCAGGGGATGTACCATACTGTTTTCGAGGGCAAGGCCCGCACGCCGGGGCTGCTCCGAGACCAAGCCTACATGGCGCTGGCCCTGCTCGACATGTATAAGATTAGCGGCCGGCAGCGCTACCTCGACGCCGCCCGGGATTTAATGGACTACGCCCTCAAGCACTTCTGGGACCCGAAGCAGGGCGGCTTCTTTGACGTAGCGCACGGTGAGAACTTTGTCGAAATCTTGAGTCAACCGCGCAAGGAAGTTCAGGACGCGCCCCTGCCGGGCGCGAATGCCGTCGCCGCGCTGGCGCTGGATCGACTCTTCACCCTGACGGGCCAGGAGCGGTACCGGGAAAAGGCCGGGCAGACCCTGGCGGCTTTTGCCGGCTCAGCCCCGCGCCTGGGAACTTTTGCGGCCACCTACGCGCGCGCTGTGGCTTATCATCTGGAAAACTCTTCTGCGCAGCGGTGAAGCTATGGCGACCTCCATCAACGTGGTGAAGAAAAAGGAAGGCGAGTTCCGCGTCACCATCAGCGAGGGCACCGGCCAGACCTCGCACGCGGTGACCGTCAGCCCCGACTACTACCAGAAGCTCACGGGCGGGAAAGTCTCCGCCGAAGGGTTGGTGCGGCGCTCGTTTGAGTTCCTGCTGCAACGCGAGCCCAAGGAATCCATCCTGAGTGAGTTTGACCTGCCCGTCATCGCCCGCTACTTCCCCGACTACGAGCGCGAAATCAAAAAACGCCTGCGCGGCTAACCCCCATCCCGCGAGTTTCGAATTTCGATTCTACTCAGGGAAGTTCATTCGGCGGAGGAGGTCTTGGAAGCGCGGGTCGTCGCGCAGATCATCCCAATCCCAGAAGACCCCGAGACGCATCATGGGGGATTCCCGGGCCTGATAGGCTTTTTCCAGCCACTGAATCGCTGAGTGTTTGTCTCCCGCGTGCGCGAACATCCGGGCAATGCGGATTGCCGGGACGTGTCGTTGTTTGGAGCGCGCCGCCATCACTTCTCCCGCCCGTTTCATCCCCGCGCGATAGGCAGCCTCGCCTTGTTCTGTACCCAGCGCGTCGGCGAATTCGTGGTCACCGATGGCCGCAAAATAGCTTTTCGCCGCAGCCAAGGCCTCGTCGTACATTCCTTTTTTGTAGTAGGCCCCCCAGAGTCCCAGGTAATTGGTTGCTTTGTTTGGTCCCGTAGGAAGGAGTTTCTGGAAGATAGGGATGGCCTCGTCGTAGCGGCCCAGGTAGTTCAAATGCCAGCCGTAGTAACTCTCCTTGAAATCGTTCAAGGGATCCAGTTCGCGTGCGCGCTTGATTTCCCGCTTCCATTCCTCAGTCCGCTTCAGTGCCAAGAGCAGGTCGGCGTAGAAGAAATGCGCATCGGCGAGATTTGGGTTTATTTCAATGGCCCGCTTGAACTCCTTTTCGGCGCCGGACCAGTCCCACTGGGTGGTCGTCTTGTGATTCGCGAGGGAAACGCGCACTTCCGCTGAGCTGTCGTCCAGTTCTATGGCCTTCGCGAAAAATGCAGTGCCCTTCGGAAAGGTCTCGCTGGGCGCTTGGAATCCGGCATCTCCACGCATGATCCAGACCATCCCGAGTCCGGCATAAGCGAGTGCGTAGTTGGGATCTTTCTGCAGAGCAGATTGGAAATAGCGTTCCGCAATGTCAAAATCTTCGCGCGTTTGTTTCTGCCAGTGGAAACGTCCCTTCAAATAGGCTTCAAAGGCTTTGGGGTTAACCGGGCGGGCGGCGGCCAGGCGGGACTCTTCCTTGGGCGTCAGGGTGACTCTAATTTGGCGGGCGATGGCGCGGGCAACGTCACTATGGAGGGCCAGGATATCTCTTAACTCGCGGTCGAAGTTGTCGGCCCAGAGGTGGCGGTCAGTCGCCGCCTCGATCAACTGCGCCGTGATGCGCACTTGGTTCCCGGCGCGTAAGACCGAGCCTTCAATCACGGCATCCACGCCCAATTCGCGGGCAATCTCCGGCACCGATTTGTCGGTGTTCCGATAGCGCATCGCCGAGGTGCGGGAGATGACCGTCAGCGCGCCGATCTTCGACAGCTCGGTAATCAGCGCCTCGTGCATCCCCGCAACGAAGTAGTCCTGCTCCGGGTCGCCCATCAGGTTTTCCAGTGGCAGCACCGCCAGCGAGGTAATCTGCCCCGGCGCAACACCGCCCAGCAGCCGGTCACGCAGCCCGGCCACATTCAATCCCACCAGCACCGCCACGAGGGCGGCTAACGCGCCCGCCAGAGCCAGGAACCGGCGGCGAGCAAGCCTGCGCCCCCAGACCGCCCAAGGAACAACGGCTGTCCCCGCCTGGACGGCTTCCAACGCTGCCCGCACCTCGCCCGCCCGGTGGTAGCGGCGGGCCGGCTCCTTCGCCAAACACTGCTCAAT
>JACZYA010000197.1 GCA_022571295.1 Acidobacteriota bacterium
ATCAGCAGAACTCCGGCTGTGCGCGGGTACACGCTGACCAGCTTGCCCACCACGCCCGCCGGCGTCAGCACGGGCATGTTCACCTCCAGGCCGGCGTTGGCACCCCGGCTGATCAGCACCGTGCGGATGCTCCCGGCGGCGCTGGCGCCGATGACTTCCGCAGCTTCCGCGTGCGTCTCCGGGTAAGAGAGCTTCAAGTCCAGCAGCGAGGCCAGTTGTTCCGCTTCCGCCGCGCGCGCCTCCAGTTGATTGATCTTCCTATGGGCGGAATCGAGTTCTGCTTGCAACGCTTGGTTCTCTTGCCGCGTGCCAACGAGGACCACATAGTTCTCCACCGCCGAGGTGGTTCCATCCACCGCCCAGTCCAGCACTTTTTCGACCGGGCTGATCATGGCCACCGCCCAGAGACGAATCAGGCGGGCCTGGTTGTCCCGCTTGATTTGGAAGGCGAGGAAGAGAACTTGCGCCAGCAACACCGCGACCAGCAGGCTCAGGTGGTGGTGACGTTCGACCCAGGTGCGCATGGCTTAGCGTCGCAGACGCAACGGCGTCAGTCGATGGAAATCTGGCGCAGGAGTTTAAAGTCGCTCAACATTTTCCCGGTGCCCAACGCCACGCAGGCCAGCGGGTCGTCGGCCAGCGAGACCGGCAGGCCGGTTTCTTCCGAGATGCGCTTGTCCAGATTCTTGAGCAGGGATCCGCCGCCGGTCAGCACGATGCCTCGGTCGCTGATGTCGGCCGAGAGTTCCGGCGGCGTCCGCTCCAGCGCCACCCGGAGGGCGTTGATGATGGTGCCGACGCACTCCGAAAGCGCTTCGCGGATCTCGGCATCGGTGACGGTGATGGTCTTGGGCACGCCTTCGATCAGGTTGCGCCCGCGAACCTCCATCGTGAGCGGCTTCTCCAGGGGATGCGCCGAGCCGATCTCGATCTTGATCTTCTCCGCCGTGCGCTCGCCGATCAGCAGGCTATACTTCCGCTTCAGGTAGTGCATGATGGCCTCGTCCATCTCGTTGCCGGCCACGCGCACCGAGCGCGAGAAGACAATACCCGAGAGCGATATGATCGCGATCTCGCTGGTGCCGCCGCCAATGTCCACCACCATGTTTCCGCAGGCTTCCGTGATGGGCAGCCCGGCGCCGATGGCGGCGGCCATGGCCTGCTCCACCAAGAACACCTCGCTGGCCTTGGCGCGGTAGGCAGAGTCCTGCACCGCCCGCTTTTCCACCGGAGTAATCTCGCTCGGCACGCCGATGACGATGCGCGGATGCACCAGCAGTTTTCGGTTATGGGCTTTGCGGATGAAGTAGTTCAGCATCCGCTCGGTCACTTTGAAGTCGGCGATCACGCCGTCTTTCATGGGTTTGATAGCGACGATATTGCCCGGCGTGCGGCCTAGCATCTCCTTGGCCTCTTTGCCGACCGCGCAGATCTCGCCGCTGTTTTTGTTCAGCGCGACGATGGAGGGCTCGTTGACCACCACCCCCCGGCCGCGGGCATAGACCAGCGTGTTGGCCGTCCCCAAGTCAATGGCGAGGTCGGAGGAAAAGACGCTGAAAATCGAGCGGAAGTTCATGGCTGTATTAAACTCACTGGTTTGGTGGTTTCGCCGCCGCCGGGCTCATTGCACAACCACCGTTTTCTTTCGGGTCACTACTTCGCCGCGGCGGTTTTGGGCAACGATGGTGATGCTGTGGGCCCCCGCTGACGCCAGCGGTCCGATGAAATGCCGGAAGCTGCCATCGGGTCTCACGTTGGCAACCGGCTCCGCGTTGATGGTTACCATGGCGCCCGCTTCGGTACGTCCAATGATCTCGATGTGGCGCCCGTGCTGGACTACGTTATCAATCACCAGCAGCAATTCTTCCGATGCCGGTTGTTCGAACAGGGAAAAGCGGTACTGGGGGCTTTGCTGGCTCTCCTGGCCTTTTTCGTCGAAGGCGGTTACGGTCCAATAGTAATCGCCCGGTTGCAAACCGCGCGCCCTGAAGCTGGATGATTGCACCGTGCGGTCCAGCACCGTGCTGGTCAGCAGCGGGGAAGTGGAGAGCCGCAGACGGTAGCGGTTGGCTTGCGCTACTCGTGACCAAGCGAAGCGGACTACTTCCTGCCTGGGGTTGGCGCTGATGATGGGTTCCAGGTTGCGCGGCCGCAGGAGCGTAGGGGGAGCCAGCACCTGCTCCTTGGTGAGCGAATCGTCTGGAGTGCGAAAGCTGGCGCGCTCGTAGGGTCCGACTTGGATGCTCTGGCCGCGTCTGCTGACCAGCGCGCTCCCTTCGGCGACCGTGATTTCGTTGACCTGGGTCTTGGGGTTGCTGGTGACGGCTGCGCGGGTGTTCTGCCCCATGCGGGCTTCCGCATCGGAGAAACGAATCACTGAGATCGACCCTGGCTCCCAACTGCCGGTGGAGAGGTCTACGGCGCCGGAAGTGACCTGCACCGCTACTCGCGTGGTGCGGTCCTTCAAGGCGATGTTTTCTTCGATGACAATCAGAGTGTTGGGCTTGACCACGTAGGTGGTGCCGTCAATGAACGTGATCCGGGCGATGCCCTGCGGGCCGGTTTGAATAATGTCGCCTTCTTCCAGAGGGATACGGTAATCGGCGTTGACCCACTGGCTGGAGTCCCGCCCTTTGACCCGAACGGTGCCGTCGAGGTTGATGAAGCGTGCCTGAGCGGCTTCTTCTACTGCCGAGGCGTCGTCGTTCCCCTTGCTGGACAGCTTGGCCATGACCTGTTCGAGGATTCCCGGACGGAGCAGGATGGTAATACTGATCCCCGCCAGCAGCAGCGCCAGCACTACGAAGAGCAGACTGCGGTAGGTGACGGTGGTCCAATAGACCTCCAGTCCTCCGAAGCGTTTCTTCTGGGGTTGTTCGTCCATCCGTCCCTGTTCCCTCGTCGCGAATCCTCCGCCCGAGCGCCTTATGCTCCCTTGCAATTTGAGCGTAGCATAGGGGTGCCAGCAGATTCAATTCAATTCACTTTCCCGGGCGGAAAAGCGGTACGAGCGCCCCGTGGCAGGTGCCCTTCGACTCTGCTTCCTTCACTGCGTTCAGGATAAACAGGACAAGCCACGGGGCTCGGCGTGAGCTTCCCATTTTCAAAAAGACCCACTACCTCCAGGGCGCATCTTGTGCCGCTGCCGTGCCTCTCTTATAATAAGCGGTTTGCGAGGAGCGATATGCTAAAGCTGTTCCGGCAAAAGAAATTAGGGGTCAAGCTGCTCCTGTTTGCCATCGTGTTCATGGTGGGCGCCGGCATGCTGCTCTACTTGGTGCCCGGGCTGGGCGGCGGGTCGTTAGCCCTCACGGACTCGCAGGGCGTGCTGGCTCAGGTGGGCAACAGCGTCGTGACCCAGGTAGAGGTCAACCGGCTGGTGCAGCAGCAGGTGCGCCAACTGGGCGGCGACAATGACATCTTCCGGCGATTCCTGCTCGAAAGCACGGTGGAGGGACTCATCAACCGTCGCTTGGTTGAGTACGAAGCCGAGCAGTTAGGCTTGCAGGTCTCCTCGGCGGAGCTGGCCAAGCGCCTGCAAGAGATTTCGATTTTCTACCCGGATGGAAATTTCGTGGGGGCGGATTCCTACACTCGCTTGGTGCAGCAACAGTACAACCGGAGTGTGCCGGAGTTTGAGCAGGGAGTGCGCCGCCAACTACTGGTCAACAAGCTGATAACTTGGGTCAGGGGGGGCGTAACTGTTTCCCCCACAGAAGTCGAGCAGGAATACCGCCGGCGCAACGAGCGGGTGCGGATTCAGTACGTCCTTTTCCTGCCTGGCACCTATGAAAAGCAGCTTGAACCCAGCGAGGACGACCTGCGCGCTTTCTACGAGCGCAATCGCGACCGCTACCTCTTGCCGGAGCGCCGCTCGGTTCGCTACGTTCCCGTGGATTTCTTCACTCTCCAGCAACGCGTCCAGGTTACGCCGGAGGAGTTGGAGGCCTTCTACCAGAGCCGTCGCCAGGACTTTCAGGTGTCCGAGCGCGTGCGGTTCCGCCACATTTTATTCCTGGTGGTTCAGCCGGACGAGCGCGCGGCGGTGCGGGAGAAGGCAGAGGGGGTGCTGGCGCGTCTCCGCCGGGACGCTGACTTTGCCGCCCTGGCCCGCGAGCACTCCGAGCACGAGGACTCCAAGGAGCAAGGCGGCGAGATGGACTGGATTCAGCGCGGCCAGACGGTTCCTGCGCTGGAAAACAAGCTGTTTGCTCTGCCAGATGGCTCCGCCCCAGAGTTGGTGGAAACCAGCTACGGTTTCCACTTGGTGCAGGTGTTGGCCCACCAAGCA
>JACZYA010000059.1 GCA_022571295.1 Acidobacteriota bacterium
ACCCGCCACAGCGATCCGTACTGGCGCAAGGCAATGGACGCTTGGCGGCAGATTGCCGCCCTCGAGTACTTGCCCGGTGGGATGCAGTGGGCCCAGAAGCACCATCCCGACCTGCACCGGAGAGCCACGCGGGAGCTGTCGGGCGCGTGGGAACAGCTCTGGGATGCGGCCGCCCCGCTGGATGAGTTCCAAGTGGCGCTAGACCGCTGGGTGCAGGCCCATGAGGAGTTGATTGGCCTCTTCCCGATCACACGAGGGACGAAATGACTGCTGAACGACACAGACTACCGCTGACACGGGATGCCGTGGTGCACAAGTTCTCTGTTGGAAACGTAGAGGGCTACATCATCGCGGGCCTCTACCCGGACCGCACACTCGGTGAAATCTTCCTCCACATCTCGAAGGAGGGCTCGACGCTTTCCGGTGTGATGGACGCTTTCGCTACCCTTACATCAATCGCGCTCCAATCAGACATTCCGCTGGAAGTGCTGGTAAAGAAATTCAGGCACGTCCGTTTCGAGCCAGACGGCCGCACCGGAAACAAAGAGATTCCTACGGCCAGCAGCATCATTGACTATCTCTTCCACTGGCTGGAGTTGCGGTTTCTTAGTAGAGAGACTCAAGCACCGACGTAGAGCAATGGCGGCAAGCGCAAAGGCGACTAGCACATTGGAGCGGCACTACCGGATTGGTGAACTAGCGCGTCTACTCAATGTGAGCCGCGGTAGCATCTATGTCTGGTTGAGGGGAGAGTTCGTGGTAGACTTCGCCCGACCTGGACGCAAAGGGGTCAAGCTGGTGCCGGAATCCACTGTTCGGCGCTTGCTAGAACGCCACAAAAAGCGATTCAGGTGAGGGGGGCTTATGCTGTCAGTAAAAAAGCGCGGTCGGGTGTACCGATTGGAAGGTCGGGTAGGTAGGCGTCGGATTCGGTTCTCGCTGGACACAGGGAATCGGGAAGCAGCTCTCGACAGAGCAAACAAGATTGAGCGGGCACTTTCGCAGGGCAGGGAATCAAGTCTGTGGCCTGAGTTGCGGGCTGTGCTTCCTTCCGTTGTCTTCAAGAACCTAGCCGGCATGGTCGGATACAGCGAAGTATCCGAAGCTGAGCGTCCAACTTGGGACAATCTGCGGCGAAAGTTCTTCGGAATGGCTGAGGAACGGATTGCCAGGGACAAGCTACGCCGGTCAACATTGACACGCTACCGAGGTGCCATAAACGAGTTCAGCGTGTTTCTTGCTGAGCGAGGAATCGAAAAGCTGTCCGAGATCACTCGCGGGGTGATCGAAGATTTCAAGCCGTGGCGTTTGCGGCGAATCCTAGCGAAGTGCAACGGGCGAAACGGTAGCGGGCTTGACCTCGACTTGGCTGCGTTGCATCGGGTGTTCTCCTTTGGTCTGAAGCAGGAACTCGTGCTCAAGAATCCGGTGGAGATGGAAGGAATCAACCCTGGGGGAAACGCGGAGCAGGGCGCTCAACCCTTCTCGCAGGAAGAACTCGCCCGACTGTACCAATTCTCTCAGCAGGAGAGGTTCACGTTCCTGGTCTTGCGCCATACCGGACTGCGTTCAGGGGATGTACGTTCCCTCACTTGGCGGGAGATTGATTGGAAGGACAAAGGGATCAACAAGCTGACAGAGAAGTGGCGCAAGCGGGTATGGATTCCGCTCAACCCAGAATTGTTCGCGGCCTTGGAACGAGAACACAAGCAACGGAAGCCAAACCCGGATGACACGGTTCTGGTGAATCTCTACAACAAGCCGATGGGATATGGCTGCCTGCACACACGTCTCAGGTCCCTCGGAAAGCGCGCCAAGGTTGAGAACGTTCACCCGCACCGCTTCCGTGACTCCTTCACGGTGAGCTTGTTCCGCAACGGTGCTACCCCCTACTACGTCTCGAAAATCCTGGGCGACAACGTGCAGACGATTGAGAAGCACTACAGTCCCTGGCTGAAGGAAATGCGAGAGGACGTCAAGCGCTTCGTGGAAACTGCGCCTGAGCTTCAATTTTTGGGCACAGATCGGGCACACTCACCAACAGGCAAAGAGTCAATCCATTAAGGAACAATAGGTTAGGCAGCCCGCAAACTGTAGTTGCAGTAGAGCTCGCCCAACAGCTTGGTGATTTGGTAGGGCGTAGCGAGGCGCAGGGTGACGAACTCTTCCCGCAGCGGCAGGGGCGCCTCCGCGTCGTACACGGCGCAACCGGAGGAGGCGTACACCACCCGGCCCACGCTGCTGCGGTGCGCCTGCTGGAGCACGCGGAGCGTACCCAGCCCGTTGACGTGCAAGTCCTCTTCCGGGTGCTCGACCGAATTCTGGTTGGCAAAGAACGCCGCCAAGTGGAAGAGTACGTCCGGCTGCCGGGCCAGAGCGCGGGCCAGGACTTCGGCGTCGGTTACGCTGCCCTGGATGAAAGTGAGCCGGTCGGAGGAAGGAAGGTTCCAGCGGGAACCGGCGGAGAGGTCGTCAAGCAAAACCACCTGGGCGGCACCGGCATCGAGCAGAGCCCGGCACAGGTTTGACCCGATGCAGCCCGCCCCGCCGGTGATCAGGATAGTCTTCCCGCGGTAGGCGGCGGCAATGGCCGCATCGGTGCTCTGCGGGGTGAGAAGGTCAGTCATGCTGAGAATCAAGCGCCGCCAGATTGACTTCCACCGGCTGGCGCCGTTGCAAGGATTCCACCACCCGCAGCGTGGCGAGCGAGGTGGCCAGCAGGTGGTCGAGCGGAATCGGCATGGGAGCGCCGGTGGCCACGGCGGAGAGAAAAGCGTCGAGCTCCTCGCGGTAGCCCAGGTTTTGCCGCCAGTGCCGGATGCGCCGGCGGCGATTCCCCTGGTGCAGGTGAGCGCGGCGAAAGTTGTCGATGTGCGCGGCCCGGTGCCCGCCGAACACTTCGATTCGTTCGCGGTCCAGGCCTGCCTGGCCGAGGGTGGTGTAGGTTACCGAGCCGGTGGAGCCGTCGCCGAATTTCAAACTGATGGTCAGGTTTTCGTCTTCGCGCAGGCTGGCAGCGAGGTCTTGCACTGGCTCTGCGTACACGCGCACGGGGGGCGCAGCGGCGAAGAAAGAAAGCAGGTCGATGAAGTGGCAGACTTCGCTGCGAATGCGCCCACCGCCTTCGACCGGATCGTAGACCCAGTGCTGGGGCGGAAGGGGAGCGGCGTTCACGCGGTAGGTGAGCACCAGCGGGCCTTGCCGTTGGTGAAAGTGCTCGTGCACCCGTTGGGCTAGGGGAGAGAAGCGGCGGTTGAAGCCGACTTGCAGGCGGCCGCCGGTCTGCCGCGCCACGCGGGCCAGTTGGCACAACTCTTCTTCCGTCAGGGCCAGGGGTTTTTCTACTAGAACGGCTTTGCCGGCCGCGAGCGCCGCGCACGTCAACCGCGCGTGCAGGTCGTGCCGGGTGGCGATGAGGACGCAGTTGATGGCGGGGTCGGCGATGACGTTTTCGGCATCGCAGCTAAATTGCTCAAAGCCAAATTTGCGCGCCACGTGGCTGGCGCTGGGGGCGGTGGCGGTGGCCAACGCTAGCAAGCGGACGTGCGGACGCCGCAGGTGGGGGAGCAGGTAGGTTTGCGCAAACTTACCGGCACCAATGACCCCCAAGCGAATCTGCTGGGTTGTAACGGTTGGCCGCGCTGAGCGGAGCACGATCGGCGCGCGTGACACCGGATTGTCAGGCTGGTAGGAAAACATGATGCCCAGCGGCCGCGCGGCGGAGTCTTCCAACAGTCGGTAGGCGTCCGAAGCCCGCTCGATGGGGAAGCGATGCGTGATCAAGGGTTCCACCCGGATGCGGTCGCGGGCCAGGAGGCGAAGGAATTCTTCCAGGTGGCGCCCGGCGGTCCAACGCACGTGGGCGTAGGGATAGTCGCGGGCGCGCTCGATGTAGTCGGGGTCGTAGGAGCCGGGCCCGAAGGCGCGCGAGAAGGCGAGCGTCAATTGCTTTTCGTAGTAGAGCTGGCGGGGAACTTGGAGGGGGAAGGCGCCGACGACTACGACGCGGGCGGCCTCGCGGGCGATGCGCCCGGCCAGCTCCACCGGCTGGGCTGAATTGGCGGCGGCGGCCAGGATGATGGCGTCCAGGCCGCGGCCGCCGGTGAATTCGTCGGCGGCGAACTCCAACTGATCGACCTCGCAAGTTTGTTCAGCGCCGAGCTCGCGGGCGAGGTGGATGCGGTCGTTCTCAAGATCGGTGGCCAGCACATGGCAGCCGGCAGCTTCGAGGAGTTGAACAATCAGCAAGCCCACCAAGCCTGTGCCGATGACGCCGACGCGCTGGCCCAACTGGGCCTGGGCCTGCCGCAGGCTCTCCAATGCGATAGCGCCCAGGGGCGCAAAGGCGGCGTGCTCAAGAGATAGGTTTTCCGGGATGCGAGCGCAGAGGGTTCGTGGGACGTAAACCACGTCGGCGTGAGAGCCGTGGCCTTCGCCGGCGCAGGCGACGCGGTCACCTAGGCGGATTCCTTCCACTTCCCGGCCTACGTCCTCGACCACGCCGGCGGAGCAGTAGCCGAGCGCCACCGGGGTATCCAACCGGTCCATCACCTTGCGATAGGTGGCGAGCCATCCTTCCTGGCGGAAATTGCGCACCACTTGGCGGAGGCGCTCCGGGCGCTGGCGGGCTTTTTCCAGCAGGCTGGCGCGCGCGAGTTGCAGTTGCGCCCGCTCGGTGCCGGGACTGATGAGCGAATAGGCATTGCGCACCAGCACCCCCACCGGCCGCAAGGCCGGCACCGGCGCTTCTTCCACGCACAGCACACCTGTGCGGTAGCTTTGTACCAGTTGTTTCACTGCATCGCCGGGGGGCCCCACACCCTCCCCTCGCAGTGGCGCAAGTATAGACCAAGCGAGGGTTCAAGGGGAGGATTCGAGCAAAGCGGCCAGGATGCGCGGGGCGGCTTGGCCGTCGCCGTAGGGGGAGGCCACGCAGGCCATCTGCTCGCGCGCGGCAGGGTGGTCGAGCAACTGCGCTGCTGCCGCGACGATGGCTTCGGGGTCGGTGCCGACGACGCGGGCGGAGCCCGCGGCCACGCCTTCGGGACGCTCGGTGAGCTGGCGCAGCACCAACACCGGCACGCCCAGGACAGGCGCTTCTTCCTGCAAACCGCCGGAGTCGGTAAGGACGAGCGCGCTGCGCTTGAGCAGATGGAGGAGAGCGTCGTAGGGGAGCGGGTCGAGCAGAGAAATGTTGCCGCAGCCACCGAGCAACTTGTGCACAGGCGCCCGAACGTTGGGATTGAGGTGGACAGGGAAGACGATTTGAATCTGTGCCGGGTAGTGCTCGGCCAGTTGGCGCACCGCCCGACAGATTTGTCGCAATGGCTGGCCGAAATTTTCCCGGCGGTGGGCGGTGACCAGCACGAGCCGGCGGGAATCAAGCGGTAGCGTTGCCAGGGGACTGCGGGCGAAGTCGAAGGGGCGCGCAGCGACCTCCTGCAAAGCATCGACGACGGTGTTGCCGGTGACGAAGATGCGCGCGGGTGGGATGCCTTCAGCGAGCAGGTTTTGCCGGGCGGTTTCCGTAGGCGCGAGGTGCAGCCGGGCCAGTTGGTCGGTGAGGCGGCGGTTGATCTCTTCGGGGAAGGGTTGGCGGAGGTTGCCGCTGCGCAGGCCGGCTTCGATGTGGGCCACGGGAACGTGGGCGTAGGTAGCCGCGAGCGCGGCCGCCAGGGTAGTGGTGGTGTCGCCCTGCACCAATACCCAGTCAGGTTTTTCCCGGGCCAGAATGGGTTCCAGTCCCTGCACTACACCTGCGGCTACGTGCTGGAGCGATTGGCCGGGCTGCATGAGCTTCAAGTCGTAGTCGGGGCGGATGTGGAAGAGGCGCAGGAGCGGTTGCAGGAGTTCCCGGTGCTGGCCGGTGACGCAGACGCGACAAGCAAACTGATCGGGGCGGGCGCGCAGGGCTTTGAGCACCGGCGCCAGCTTGATGGCTTCCGGCCGAGTCCCAAGGACGCAGAGAAGCTTCAGCGCCATCAAGTCAGAACGTCGAGGGCTTCCTCGTATTTCTTGAAGGGGGGGATGATGTAGGCGCCGGCGGTGGCGGTTTTGGCCCAGACGAGCAACTCGCGGGCGAGCTGGAATCCCTTGTCGCGCGCACCGGTGCCGGCCTGCTTCAACATTTTTTGCACCGACTCGGGCACCACGATGCCCGGGACTTCGTTGTTCAGGCGGACGGCCAGCTTGTAGCTGGTGAGCGGCCAGAGGCCGACCACAATGGGAATGGGCGCCTTGCCGCCCAGCCGTTGCAGGAATTTTTCGTAGATGGCGGGCTCGAAGATGGGCTGGGTCATGGCGAAGTGCGCACCGGCTTCGACTTTTTGCTCGAAGCGCCGCAGCTCGTCGTCCATGTCGTCAGCGGTGGGATTAACGGCCACGCCGATGGCGAAGTTGGTGCCGCCGCCCAGGGTCTTGCCGGCCCAGTCGGTGCCTTGGTTGAGCCGGGCCAGCAGGCGCGTCAGACCGATGGCATCAATCTCATAGACGCCGACCACTTCGGGGTGGTCACCCATGACGGGCGGGTCGCCGGTGATGGCGAGAACGTTGCGCACGCCGCAGACCGACCAAGCGCCCAGCAGCATTGCCTGGAGTCCGATGATGTTCAAATCGCGGGTGGTGAGGTGCGGGATGGTTTCCATGCCGGCATGTTCGACGGCGGCGGCCATCACGATGGCGTCCATGCCCACCCGCGCCAGGGTGCCGCTGTTGATGTCCACTGCATCCACGCAGCCGGCGGCCTGGAAGCGCTTGACGGCTGCCAGGATGCGGTCGAGATTGACGCCTTTGGGGGGGTCGAGCTCGACCGAAACGGCGAACCGGCCTTCGCGGAGCTTGCGGTAGAAGGACGACTGCGGCTCAGCTTCCACCTGGGAGGGAGCCGGCGCTTCAACCGCAACCGCGACGGTGGGGACGCCAGCGGCGGCGCGGGCCTCGCGAGGCGTAAGGTCTTTTACGGCGTCGGCCATAGCGCGGATGTGTTCCGGCGTGGTGCCGCAGCAGCCGCCAATCACGCGCGCGCCCAGCTTGACGGCCTCACGGGCGAATTGAGCAAAGTAGTCGGGGCTGGACTTGGGGTAAATCACCCGGTCGCCGACGCGTTGCGGAAAGCCGGCGTTGGGCTGCACCGACAAACGTTTTTTCTCGGCCTGCGCCATGTGGCGCAAGACGACGAGCGAGTCCTGCGGGCCGATGCTGCAATTGGCTCCGGCCACGTCCACGCCCATTTCTTTCAGCCGGCGAGTGGCTTCCACGGCATCATCGCCGACCAGGGTTTTGCCTTCATCGTTGTAGGCAAGCTGGGCGATGATGGGCAGAGGCGAGACTTTCTGCACCGCCTCAATCGCCCAGGTCAACTCTTGCAAGCCGGGAAAAGTTTCCAGGATGAACAAATCCACGCCGCGCTCTTCCAGCGCCAAAGCTTGCTCTTGGAAGGTGCGCTGGGCCACGGCGGCTGCGTCGGGTTCCGTCATCTGCCAGGCATGGCCGAGGGGGCCGAGGGAACCTGCAATCAGAACATCGGCGCCGGCGGCTTCGCGGGCTTCGCGGGCGATCTTGACCGCGCGTTGGTTGATGGCGGTCACGGAGTCGCCCAAGCCGTGAGCCGTGAGCTTGAGGCGATTGGCGCCGAAGGTGTTGGTTTCAATCAGGCGCGCCCCGGCGGTGATGTAGGCCAGGTGGATGCGGAGAACCAACTCCGGCTGGCGGAGGTTGACCTCCTCGAAGCAGGGAGTGGGGCCAAAGAGCTCGTAGATTTGCGAGCCCATGGCGCCGTCGCAGACCAGGATCTGCTTGTCCAGCAGGCGATGGAAGTCTTCTTTTTTCATGGTTCGGTTTGCGGTTCGGACGACCCCCCGAAAACTATTTTAGACCGGAGTGGGGAAGAAAGGAAACCAAAGTTTGTATAGCTTCTCTTTTGCCGGGATGGTTCCGGTTAGTTGGGCCTATTCCCCTCGGGTGTTCCTTTCACCAAGAGGGTGAAGGTCCGACGGGTGAGGCGAGCGGGCCGGTCGGCGTCCATGACGGCCACGGTGAATTGAAAGCGGCCTGCGCGTTGGGGCATCCCCACCAGCCGTCCGCTGCGGCTGTCGAGGAAAATGCCCGGGGGCAGGGAACCGCTGCTGAGGCTGAAGGTCAGCGGTGGAGTTCCGCCGACCGTAAGCAAGGGGGCGGAGTAGGCGGCGCCCGCGCGCGTTGCCGGCAAGCGCGAGAGAACAATCATGGGCGGGTCGAGCTGGCCGGTGGTGGTCAGGAAGACGTCGGTGGTGCTGTTGGTATCGTTCAGCGCCAGGTTGCTGGCGCTGGAGGTGAAGGCGATGGTGGAGCCGTCCTGGCTGATGGTGACGTCGAAACTTTCGGCATTGGGATTGATGCCATCGAGCCCCAGGCTAAGGCGGCGGGTGGTGCTGTTCGACAGGTCGCGCAAGAATATATCGTTGACTTGGTTGCGGTCGTCCGCCACCAAGTTGGTGGCGGCGGTCTCGAACACCACCAACTGCCCGCCTCCGCTCACGCCGGCCACAGCGTCGGGGCCGGCATCGGCTTCACTGCCGTCGTTGGCCAAGCTGATCCGCGAGGTCGCGCCGGTGCTGCGGTCGTGCAGGAATATGTCGGCAACGTCGTTGGTGTCGTTGGAAACCAGGTTGGTGGCCAGTGACTGAAAGAGCACAAACCTAGCGTTGGTGCCTTCCAACGCCGAGATGCTGCTGGCCAAGTCGCCCACCGTGCCGTCGCTGGCGATGCTGACGCGGGTGGTCAGTCTGGTGGCGCGCTCGTGTATGAACACTCCGTTGGGGGTGGTGGTCGCTTCCCCCGGAAAAGCTGCACCGGTGTTGAAGCCGATGAATGCAGCGTCTGGACTGATGCGAGCGCGGGCACTCGCCCCCGCCGCCTGGGAATCGACCCGAAAGACGCTGGTGGCGTTGGGGTCAGTGGTCCAGGCGGGATCCACGGTCAAGGTGGTTGCATCATTGGCAGTGATGGCGCGAATTTGACCGGTACCGGTGCCGGATATGATTTCTACCAGTCGGTTGAAGTGCTCGTCGGTCGTCATTGTCAGGGCGGAGTTTCCGATGGTGGTGGGGCTGACGCTGGCGCTGTCGGCTGTTTGGTTGCTCAGCGTGGTGATTCGAAAAACGCTGGTTGCGTCGGGGACGGTGGCCCAGGCCGGGGTGACGGTAAGTGTGGTGGCGTCGTTGGCGGTGATTAGCCGGAATTCTCCCTGACCGAGTCCTGTCACAATCTCCGCCTGCCGGCCCACGTGCGCGTTCGCGGTCATCGTCAGAGTGGAGCTTCCGATGGTGGTGGCGGTGAAAAACTCAGCTGTGGTGTCGGGGATGCCCACTGCCAAAGCAGTATTGAAGGTGTTGTGCCGGCGGGTCTGTACAGCGGTGATGATGCCGCTGGAGAAATTGATTTCGGTGACGAAAACATCAACGGCGAAATTGGTGTCAGCCTCCACCAGGTTGGTGGCGTTGGAGTGGTAGGCGACGAAGGCGCCGTCGGCGCTGATAGTTGGAAGGTTGCTTTGGTTGTTGCCTTGTGTGTTCACCCGGAAGACGCTGGTGGCGTCGGGCACGGTTGTCCAGGCAGGATCGATGGTAAAAGTGGTTTCGTCGTTGGTGGTGATATTTCGAATTTGCCCCGCACCGAGGCCTGAGACAATTTCCACCGCTTGGTCAACCAGGGAGTCCACCGTCAACACGAGTTGAGAATTTCCAATCGTGATCGAGCTGAAGACGTCGGCCGGGGTGTTGGGCAGGAGATGGCCCACGCTGACGCGGGCGGTGTGAATCGGGACAAGTGTGCAGGTTGGAGGATCAGTTACCTGAACAGCCGTCACAAAAATGTCACGCGTGCTGTTGGTGTCGTTGACCACCAGATTGGTGGCGTTGGAGGCGTAGGCGACGAAAAGGATATTGGTGGCGGGGTCCAGCGCGCTCAGCGCGGGGGCGAAGCTGGCCAGGTTGCCTTCGGTGGTGCCGTCACTGGCCACGCTGACGCGGGCGGTGACGTTGGGGTTGCAGGCGGGGTCGAGGTCGCGGAGGAAAATGTCGGGGACAATGTTGGTGTCGTTGGGCACCAGGTTGTCGCCGAAGGAGGTAAAGGCGATGAAGCGCCCGTCGGGGCTGAGCGCCGCCGAGCCCGAGCTGCCGTTGCTGGGGGTGCCGTCGCTGGCCACGCTCACCCGTTGCACTTGCGGGTTGCCGGCTGCGCCGATGACCACTGTGTAGTCCTGGGTGGCGCTTTCGCTTTCGGCGTCGGTCACCTGTAAGGTGAAGGTGAAAAGTGCAGCCACGGTGGGGGTGCCGCTGATGGTGCCGGCGGAGCCATCCAGCGTCAGCCCGTCGGGCAGCGCCCCGCCGCTCACGCTCCAAGTGTGGGGAAGCACTCCGCTGGTCGCCTGCACGGTGGCGTTGTAAGCGACATCCAGAGTGCCGTCGGACAGCGCCGGGGTGGTTACGCTGAGCGGCGGTGGGGGTACGGGCGGTTCGCTGCTACGCCCGCAGCCGATCGACAAAGCTGCCACCACCACCAGGAGAAGGCCTCCCAGCCGCGACACTCTCGGTCTGTTTCTCATCCGTTCAAACATGGGGTTTCTTGGCTTGAGCAAAGTTCTCCACTTTAGCGCAGGCGACCGCATTCGGTCTATCGGAAATTGCCGGAGCCGCTGCGGCGCTTTCGCTGCCTTGCACGGCTTCGCCCCGCCGGTTTCTTTGGATGCGGCCGCGACCGCGCCGGGATGCAACGATGCAACCGGCTCCCTTGTCGGGCAGCCGACCCGCACATGCGGGCCTCTCTTCCATAGCACGCGCGGACAGCCGGTGTCTAAGGTTTTTGCGGTTTTTGCGGCTGTTTTTTCCAGGAGGTGGTTTTTCGGCCCCAAAAAGTGAAACGCAAAAACCGTAAAAAACGCATAAAGTATCTTTGCTATTGGCGTTTATATTGCGTGACTCGCTTCCGGCCGTATCCTCCTTCTCCTCAATGGATTTGAGCTTGAGTTGGAGTCCGTCAAGCGCTCCCGTGTGACGTAAAGAATATCAAGGATTGTGTCGATTGACACATTAGGGAGGTTGGCTGTGGCTTCGGACAAGCAAACTCTGGTCGTGCTGCTGCGGCAGGAAATCCTAAACAGTCGGCAGGGACGCGGCGGGGCTATCTTTTCCCATACTTTGCTTTGCCCGACCCACGACAACGGCACGTCCGAGGAATCCTGCCTCCAATGTCGGTTGCAGGAATACATCTCCCCAGAGCTCCGCCAGCAGTTCATGCCCTGCTTCGATATTCCTCTCGACTCGACGGGGCGAACCCTTGATCTACGTACTCAGAAGAGCAGTCGGCATGAATGTGAGCAGGCCATACGCGCTTGGATGGAGAAAACCCTCGAACAATTGGAAACGGAACTAGCGGCCGAGGAAAACAGTCCGGCGCCCGGAAGTGAGCGGCGAAGAAGCCGGCGGTTCGCCCAGGTCGAGCCGGTCACAGTGAACTGGTTGGCAGCAGTTGGGCACCACACCATAGCGCATGCCGAGACGGTGGTGGTCAACGCTCACGGTGGACTCTTGCAGATGAGGGCGCGGCTTCCCCTGGCGCCGGAAGCTGAACTGACCAGAGACCGCACCGGGGACTCAACCCGGGTACGGGTGCTGCGGGTCGGTGATTCGGGCGGTGATGATTGGAAGAAAGTCGGCTTTGAAATCATGAGACCGCGGCAGTCTTTCTGGCTCAAAACAAACCTGTCACGATCCTGCTAATCTTAGGTAAGAATCCTACCCTCGCTTGCCTTTTGGCGACAATTCGCTTATGTTTCAGTAACTTCAGGGGTGGAAAATGCATCTTATTGACATGCGATTCCCATCGCGCGGACGGCGCGGCTCCCGAGGAGGCAGTCTGTGCGCCCACCGGCGCTGACCAGCACAAATCCCCGCCCCCCGCGAACGAAGTGGGCCTGGGGCGCAGCTTTCTTGGCGCTCCTGCTCGCGAGTCCCCTGGCGGCCCAGCGCGGGGCGCTCACCCTGCCGCGCAGCCTCGACCAATTGGTTGACCAGGCCGCCACCATCATCCGCGGCCATGTGGTCAGCGCCCGGGTCGAGCGCCATCCCACCCTCACCAACCTGCACACCATCGTCGTCACCCTGCGCGTCCACCAGACCTTCAAAGGGCAGGCCGGGCAGACGTTCACCTTTCGGCAGTACATCTGGGACGTGCGCGACCGCTACGACGCCGCCGGCTATCGCAAGGGTCAACACCTGCTCCTGCTGATGAACCCGCCCACGCGCTACGGCCTCTCCAGTCCGGCTG
This sequence comes from Acidobacteriota bacterium, assembly GCA_022571295.1. Lineage (GTDB taxonomy): Bacteria > Acidobacteriota > Terriglobia > Acidiferrales > 2-02-FULL-67-57 > JACZYA01. The sequence goes on from JACZYA010000059.1 coordinate 12,304, forward strand.
GACTGGGGCAGGGTCGCTTCCGCATTCTGGTTGACCGGCAGGGCCGCGAGTACGCCCTCAACGGCCACGCCAACGCCGGCCTCTTTCGTCAGATGAGCCAGCGGCTCAAGAAGAGCGGCCGCGCCTTGCAGCCCTCCCTGGCACAGTTGGCTGACCAGCACCGCAGCGGCCCGGTGCAACTGGACGATCTCCAAAATCTTATCCGTACCCTGGCGGGGAATAACTAACATGCGCGCACCGGCATACTGGCGATTCTTGCTCGTGGCGCTGCTGGCCGGCGTGTTCTTCTTCGGCCTCAGCGGTCAACGCGCCGCCCACGCCGGCGGCCCGCTGATTGTCGGTGGCCTTCTTGCTGTCGAGGGTCAACCCTTTACCTGGGACACCTCCGCTCCCATCGCCTACACCACTGATGGCGGAATGCTAGGCACCCTTTCCGAGACTGAGGCCAACGATCGCGTAGCGACGATGTTTCAGGTGTGGGCGGACGTTTCCACCGCCACCGTCAGCTTCAGTCGTTCCGGTTCGATCATGAATGCCGGCGTCTTCACCGACGGCGATGTTGACACGATGGAGGAGTTCGACGCGGTGGAGCGCTCGTGCGCTGTTGATGGCATACAAAGTCCTATCGTATTCGACGCTGATGGCAGCATCTTCCAGGACTTGTTCGGCGACCCCAACGTCATCGGCTTTGCTGGCCCGTGCAGGTTCGATTCGAGCGGGCGCATCCTCACGGCCGAGGCGGCCCTGAACGGCCGTTTCTTGGATGGGATCACGGATCTCAACGCGACCCCACCAAACTTTGAGCTCACGGACAACGAGTTTGACGCCGCCTTCATCCACGAGTTCGGCCACTTCTCCGGGTTGGACCACTCCCAGATCAACGTGAACTGCTTGGGCGGTGGATGCCCAGATTTTTCCGACGACGCCTTCGGCCTGCCGACCATGTTCCCTTTCTTGCTCAGTGGGCTGGAGGAAAGCAACGGTGTCCCGGCACAGCTCACGCTGGCCCCGGACGACGTTGCCTGGATTTCGCGCCTCTACCCGGATAGCACTTTCGCCACCACCTTCGGCACCATCGAAGGCACGATTTTCTTTTCCGACGGGCAAACGCCCGCCCAAGGCGTGAACGTCATCGCCCGGCAGATAAACGATTCAGGTACGGCCGAGGACGAATCGCGCCGCATCGCCGTCTCCGTGGTCTCCGGCTACCTGTTCACCAGCAACCCCGGCCAGAGTGTCACCGGGACCAACTTTGGCAGCTCCTTCGGCTCACGCGATCCTACGCTGATCGGCTTCTACCGAATCCCCGGCCTCTTGCCGGGGAACTACACCATCGAAGTCGAATCCATTAACGCGGGCTTTGACGCCGGCTCCAGCGTCGGCCCGTTGAATCCTCCAATTCCTTCGCCCGGCCCAGCGGAGTTTTTCAGTAGCCCGGAAGACGACACGGATGGTGGAGCGTCAGGCATTGCCGTCATGGTTGTTGCCAACACAACTACCAGCGGTATTGACATCATCCTGAACGGCACGCCGCCGCGCTTCGACCAGTTCGAAAACTGAGGTGTTTCCTAGAGGACGAATGAAACCGACGCACCGCCATTCCGAGCGTGTTGTCATTCTGCCTGCCCCGCGCTTTTCAGCGGGGAGCGCAGCGAAGAATCCTCCCCTGTCAACAAAAGACAGTTTGGAAGAGCCCCGCAGTGCGGGGCCGCTACCCGTGCCACTCTGTCATTCCGAGCGCAGCGAGGAATCTGCTTGATCACAGGCTTGCATTAGTCAACCATGAAACGCCTCACTCACTTGCGCTGGATGGCCGCTGCCGCTTCGACCGGCTTACTGCTGACCTTAGCCGCCTGCGGGGGCAGCGGTGGGGGCACCCCCTTTAATCCCCCTCCCCCCGCTCCCCCTGCCCTCTCAGTTTCCACCACCTCGCTGCCCGATGGAAACCTGAGCCAATCTTATAGCGCCACCTTGCAGGCCAGCGGCGGCACCGGCACCCGTACCTGGAGTCGGGCTTCAGGCTCGGGGCCGCTTCCCGATGACCTGACATTGAGTTCTTCCGGCGTCATCAACGGCGGCACGCCCACCGTGGAGGGCACTTTCAATTTCACCGTCCAGGTCGCCGACTCCGCCTCCCCGCAGCAAGTGGCCACCCGCGCCTTGAGCATTCTTATCCGAACCGATGCCGTGACCATCACCACCACTTCGCTCCCCGGCGGCCAAGTGGGGGTGGCCTACAGCCAGTTCGTGAGCGCGACCAACGGCCAGCCACCCTTCTCTTGGAGCATCTCGGCCCCCGCTTTGCCAACAGGCCTGAGCATTGACCCCAACACCGGCGAAATCGGCGGCCTGCCCACCACGCAAGGCACCTTCAATTTCACCGTGCAGGTGACGGATGATCTCCTCGATACGGCCACCGCAGATTTGACCATTGACATTGCCTCTGCTCCGTCGCTTGCCATCACTACAACCGCGCTGCCGGACGGAGCAGTAGGCGTCCCTTACAACGTTACCCTCCAGGCCACCGGCGGAACACCACCACTCATGTGGAGTAGAACAGCCGGCAACTTGCCATCCGGGTTGCTCTTGGACGCAGCGACCGGCAACATAAGCGGAATTCCCAACGGGTCACTGGGGCCGTCTCCCTTCACCATGCAGGTCGATGACTCTGTATCGTCACCACCGGACACCCAAACCCTTAGCATCAACATCCTTTCCGCTCTCGCAGGCCGCAACGAAACCATCGCCACCGCCACTCCTCTTTTCAATGGCACCGCCCGAGCTTCCATCAGCCCCTACACCGATCCGGTTGGAACCACCCCAGTCAACCCGGACGTGGATGTCTATGAGATCATCGCAACCGCCGGCAGCATTGTCGAGATCAGAATCTGCGCCCGCAGCCTGACCGACCCGCGCTGCACCCTCGCCACCCCCAGCCCGCTCGACTCGGTGATTGAAATCGTGGACGTCAACGATGTCCGCCAGACCACTTGCCGCAACGAGGGCACCGACGACGGCGTGACCGGCCTTGCTGACATCACCCCCACCCTCTTCGATGACACCTGCCTCAACGATGACATCACGCTGGGCGTTGTCCAGGATTCCAAGCTGGAGTTCCAGGTGCCGGGCACGGGAACGTTCAACCCCTCGAAACGATGCGTCCCCTGATCCTGAATCGTGAAATGATACACGCTGGGCAGCCCTTCGATCCCGGTAGCGTCGAGCCGGATTTCTCCCGTATAGTCTCGACACGGATTTCCCCACAGATCTTCCAGTTTGATCCCGCACCAGGCCGGCTCGTCCGGCGTCGTCACGGAGGGACCGACAACGACGAGTTTGGCCGGAGGGCCATTCACGATCGGAAACACGGGGGAGGGCACTTCGGTATAGACCCACGTGCCGCACCAGTCGACGGAAACACGAAACTCGAAGGCTTCCTTGCAGAAGGTCTGCGCGCGACTCCCCGTGCTCCCCCCCGTTCGGTCGCCGATCGTCAGGATGACCGTGTCTCCTTCCCGGAGAGAATCATCCAGAACGTCCACCGTCACACACAGTCGCCAGGGCCGGACATACCTCTGCCTTTCGAACCGGGGTCTCAGCGTAGCAGGTCCGTCCGTCGCCACGGTAGCGTATGCAGGGTCGGACGGGTCATCGAACTGGGGGGTTGCCCAATCGCTCACGTCACGCCACGCAAACTTGATCACGCCGCCGTCGTCGATCCCGTGGCGGCCCGCGTGATAGATGATCCGCCACGTGCCCGTCTCACCCGCAACAACTGGGCCTGCCGGGTCAATTTCCGCCCACCCATATCGCTCCCTGACCAAATCTTCTGACTCGTGTGTCTCGATCACGACTGTCTCCCGTTGGGGCGTGAAAGTCTCGGCTCCTAAGATAAACGCTCCACTCACCGGCACAATTGGATTGCTTGACCCGCTCATCCGAGAGGCGTTTCTTATGCCTTATGCGAAAAGTAACCGTCTACTCGAAACCTGATTGCCATCTCTGCGACATCGCGAAAGAGCGAGTCCTTAACGTTCAAAAGAAGATCCCCTTCGACCTGGAGTTCGTCGACATCCGCGGGACGCAGGCCCTGTTCGATCGTTATTGCGAAAAAATCCCCGTCGTCGCCGTGGATGAGGAGGAAGTGTTCTTCTTCCGCGTAAGCGAGAAACGTCTGGCTAAAATGCTTCTCGGCGGACCCGCTTGAGTGTGCTCGGATGAACGAAATCGAGAAAGTCGCCATCCTTTTGATCGCGCTCGGGCCGAAACGGGCAAAGCGTATCCTGGACCGGCTCGGACCCGATGACCTGCTGCCGATCGTGCAGAAGATGCGCCGGATGAAGAAGATCACACCCGAAGCGAGGGAATCGGTGCTCGAGGAGGTCAACGTGATTCTGGAAGACCTGGCTGCTTCTTCCGTTCCAGGGACCGGGTTCGATCCCGGCGCCCTTCC
>JACZYA010000001.1 GCA_022571295.1 Acidobacteriota bacterium
CTTGACGAACTCGGTCGCCAGCGCCTGCTTGTCCGAGCCGGCGAGCACGGCGATCGCCTGGCCCCAGCGGATGCCGCCCTCCTCGGGCACCAGCCAGTCGAGCGCCGGGTTGTCGGCGTTGAGCGCGGCGACCAGGAACTCGCCGCCGCCGGCGACGATATCGACGGCGCCGGTCACCAGCGCGTTCTGCACCGCCGCGGCGTTGCCGACGAGGGCGGCGAGGCGCTTGAGCTCGAGAAGCCTGGGGCCGAGCGCCGAAAGCTTCTCCACGGTCAGCGCCGCCGGCGCGACGCCGAGCGCCAGGCCGACCAACCCGATCACCGCGATATGGTCGTCGTAGACCGCGATGCGGCCGGCGAATCGCGGGTCCCACAGCGCCGAAAGGTGGCCGATGTCGGCCGCCGCCACCCGCTCGGCGCTGATGCCGCCCCGCGACCGCTGCGCGAACACCTCCGGCAGCCGGTTGCTCCGAAACGCGCTCTGGTGGAACGGCGTTCGCACCGTGCCCGGGCACACCACCACCACCCGCACCCCTGCCTGAGCCAGCTCCATACGCAGACCGGTGGAAAAAGCGTTGAGCGCAAACTTGCTGGCGCAGTAACCGGTCAGGTACGGAATCGCCAGTTTGCCCGCCACCGAGGAAATGTTGACCACCATCCCCCGCCGCTCGCGCAAATCCGGCAGCGCCTCCCGGATGCACCGCACCACTCCGAAAAAGTTGACCTTCCACATCTGTTCGAAGTCCGCCCACGCCATCTCTGCCACCGAAGCGTAAAGGCCCACGCCGGCGTTGTTCACCAGGATGTCCAATCCACCGAAGTGCTCCCGCGTGCGCGCCATCAAACGCTTCACCTGCTCGGCATCGGTCACGTCGGTCGGCACCGCCAGCGCTCGCTCGCTTCCCAACTCCTCCGCCAACGCTTCCAACTTCTCTTCTGAGCGCGCCGCCAACACCACCCGCGCCCCTTCGCCCGCAAACCGGCGGGCGATGGCGGCGCCGATTCCCTCTGACGCTCCGGTAATCACAGCAACTTGGTTGCTTAGTTTCATCACCCCTCCTGGCGCGGACTCGGCACTCTCGGCAGGTGTCCTTTCTATTTGTCCGGTGGCCTTGGTGTCAACGTCCAAAAGTCTTTCTTATACCAAAGTCACCTGCCTGCTCCGGTAAAAATAGCCACGGCCCTCCATAATACCAACAGGCATCTAAGGAAAGAGGAGTGCCACAGACCGCCAGCCTTCGACTATGGTAGATTAGTAGCGAGGTTGTACGCACCAAGCGCCACAGGGGCCTGCCATGAACAAACCGCAAACGCTGGGGGAGTTGCGCGCAAGCGAATTCGCGCCGGAACGATACGCCGGCCGCAGCGTCCGGGACGAGATGCGCGAAAACGTCCTGGCCCGGCTCGACCGCGGGCAGGAGATCTTCCCCGGCATCGTCGGCTTCGAAGACAGCGTCACCCCGCAAGTGGTGAACGCCATCCTCTCCAAGCACAACTTCATCCTGCTCGGCCTGCGCGGGCAAGCCAAGAGCCGCCTGTTGCGCGCTCTGCAGAATTTCCTCGACCAAGAGCTTCCGGTCATCGCCGGCTGCGAAATCAACGACAACCCCTACCACCCGCTCTGCCGCGCCTGCCGGCTGCTGGTGGAGGAGAAGGGCGAGCAGACTCCGATTGCCTACCTGCCCCGCGAGCTGCGCTACGTGGAGAAACTCGCCACCCCCGACGTCACCATTGCCGACATCATCGGCGACATTGACCCCATCAAAGCCGCCCGCGGCGGCCTGGCGCTCTCCGACGAGCTCACCATTCACTACGGCCTGCTGCCGCGCGCCAACCGCGGTATCTTCGCCCTCAACGAGCTCCCCGACCTGGCCGCCAAGATTCAGGTCGGCCTCTTCAACATCATGCAGGAGGGCGACATCCAAATCAAAGGCTACCCCGTCCGCCTGCCCCTGGACGTCTTCCTGGTGTTCACCGCCAACCCGGAGGACTACACCGCCCGCGGCAAAATCATCACTCCCCTCAAAGACCGCATCGGCTCGGAAATCCGCACCCATTACCCCATGACCCGCCCGGAAGGGATTGCGATTACCCAACAGGAAGCTTGGCTGAAGCGCGACGGCGCCCGCCCGCTCACACTGCCCGCGTTTGTCACCGACATCGTGGAGGAAATCGCCTTCCAGGCGCGCAAGAACAAAAAGATCGACAAGCGCTCGGGCGTCAGCCAGCGCATGCCCATCAGCACAATCGAGAACGTGGTCAGCAACGCCGAGCGCCGCTGCCTGCGCGCCCGCGAGAAGGACATTGTCCCGCGCATAGGCGACATCTACGCCGCCCTGACGGCGCTGACCGGCAAGTTCGAGCTCGAATATGAAGGCGAGCTGCGCGGCGCCGAGCAGGTCGCCCACGAGCTCATCCGCGCCGCCATCGCCGCAGTCTTCGAACAGTATTTCGACCACAACTCGCTCCAACAGCTTGTGCAGTATTTTGAGTTAGGCGGCGCGCTCAAGCTCTCCGAAGAAGACCGCTCGGAAGAGCTGCTCAAGCAGTTGCGCAAGATTCAAGGCCTGGTGGAAAGCACCAGCCACCTGGGTTTCAAACCCAAGGACAAGCCGGGCCTGCTGGTGGCCGGCTGCGAGTTTGTGCTGGAAGGGCTGTACGCCCATCGCAAAATTAACCGCAGCGAAGAGCGCGGCTTCTATGCCGAAGAGCCCCTGCGGCCGGAACCCGAGCCGCGCCAGCCTGTGCCCCGCCCCCGCCGCTCCTATCAGTGAGGCCGCCGCATGCGCTCCACTCACTACTCCCGCTACACCGGCACCGAGGCCGACGCCATTGACCTCGACCAGTTGATGTCGAAGCTCTCGGACTTCCTCCTGCAAAGCGGCTTTGAAGCGCAGCGCTACGGCTTCCACGAAATAGACTTTGAGCGCACGATGGAGCAGCTTCGCCGGGCGGTGCTGGAGGCGCTCGAATCCGACAATATGATCCCGCCCGAGCTGCGCCGGCAGATGGAAGAGAACCCCGAGCAGGCCGACGAGCTCTTGAACCAATTACTCCAAAACCTGATCGAGCGCATGGCCGAGGAAGGCTACATTCGCGTGGACCAGCCCCCGCCGCCCCAGCCCGGCACCGGACAACTGGGCGAGGACCAAAGCCGACAACAAACCCGCTTTGAGTTGACCGACAAGGGCCTGGACTTCCTGGGCTACAAACAGTTGAAGGACTTGCTAGGCTCGCTGGGCAGGGCCAGCTTCGGCCGCCACGACACCAAAGAACTGGCCACGGGCGTGGAAGTGGCGGGCGCGCCCAAGCTCTACGAGTTCGGCGACCACCTCAACATCGACATCACTGCTACGTTCAGCGCCAGCATCAAGCGCAACCTGGCCTCGCCTACGGCGGGGCAGCCCGCCAGCGCCGGCAGTCTGACCTTCCCGCTCGACCTCGACTACCGCGACCTCTACGTCCACCAGTCCGAGTATCAAAGCTCCTGCGCCACCGTTCTGATGCTCGATTGCAGCCACAGCATGATTCTCTACGGCGAAGACCGCTTCACCCCCGCCAAGAAAGTTGCCCTGGCGCTCGCCCACCTCATCCACACCCAATACCCGGGCGACTCGCTCCACCTGGTGTTGTTCCACGATTCCGCCGAAGTGCTGCCGCTGAGGCAGCTGGCCCGCGCGCAGGTGGGCCCCTACTACACCAACACCCGCGAAGGGCTTCGCCTGGCCCGCCGCCTGCTCAGCTACGAAAACAAAGACATGCGCCAGATCATCATGATTACCGACGGCAAGCCCTCGGCCCTGACGCTGGAAGACAACCGCATCTACAAGAACGCCTTTGGGCTCGACCCGCTGGTGGTGGACAAGACCCTGAAGGAAGTGGCCCGCTGCCGCCGCTCCGGCATCATGATCAACACTTTCATGCTGGCCAGCGACTACAACCTGGTGCACTTCGTCCACAAGGTTTGCGAGATTGCCCGCGGCAAAGCCTACTTCACCACTCCCTACAACCTGGGACAGTACCTGCTGCTCGACTACCTCAACCGCAAGTCCAAGCGCATTCACTAACCCCCCGCACACAAATCGCAGCCGGCAGCGCTCGCAGCACCCGACAGCAGGGCAGGCATTCTTGTCTGTCCCGTTGAGCGGGGTGGTCTGCCGAAAACGGGAGAGGAATAGCATCTACCCTACATGAATTCGAAAAGGCCGACGATGAACCCGGCCCCTCAGAAAGCTCAGAACAGGAGGGACAGAAGATGCGGGTGCCCCGCCGTTGGCGGGATAAACTCCGCACCTCTTCCGGGCGAGAGATTTTGGCCGGTGGGGCAAGACGGGTTCATCGCCGCTACCACAAGCAGGCAGAAGTAGCGGCGAAGAATCCGCCGCGGCGGATTCTTCGTCGGCTTTTCATTCGCTTCTCCCTGCCTGCGGCATCGCGTAAGATAGCCTCTCGCAATCCAGTAAACTCACTTGGAAGGAGGGGGACTGCGTGCCCGGCGAGCGGCTGGTAGTAATTGGCGGGGTAGCGGCGGGGATGAGCGCGGCCAGCCGCGCCCGTCGCCTCAGCCCTCAAATGGAAGTGGTGGTGCTCGAAAAGGGCGACCATGTCTCCTATGGCGCCTGCGGGCTCACCTTTCTGGTTTCCGGCCTCGTCCCCCGCCCCGAAGACCTGATCGTTTTCACCCCGGAGCGTCTGCGGGCCGAGCGCGGGCTGGACGTGCGCACCCGACACGAAGCGGTGGAGATTGTAACGGCCCAGAAAATCGTCCGCGTCCGCCGCGGCTCGGAGCTTTTCCCTCTGAAATACGACAAGCTGGTCATCACCACCGGCGGCGCTCCCGCCCAGTCCATTCCCGGCGCCGACCGTCCCGGAGTTTTCACCTGCAACAATCTTGCTTCGGCCCTGGAACTGCGCCGCTTCCTCGATGAGCAACGTCCCCGGCGCGGCGTCGTCATCGGCAGCGGTTACATCGGGCTGGAAGCAGCCGAAGCTCTGCGTCGCCGCCAACTGGACGTGACCGTGCTGGAGCGCTCCGAAAATTTACTGGAAGACATGGAACCGGAAATCGTGGAGCAGGTAGCCGAGCGGCTGGCCGCCCACGGCGTCCGCATTCAACTCAAAGCTGCGGTCAACTCCATCGAATCGGCCCCGGACGGCTCGCTCAGCGTGGTTCACAACTCTCGCAGCGTTCTCCCCGCCGACGTCATCGTAGTGGCCACCGGCCTGGTTCCCCAGGCCGAACTGGCGGCGCAAGCGGGAGTTCTGCTCGGCACCAGTGGCGCCATTCGCACCGACGACCGCCAGCAGACCAACGTCCCCAGCATCTACGCCGCAGGCGACTGCGTGGAGACCCTCCAACTGGTCAGCAACGCGCCCACTTACATGCCTCTTGGCACCACCGCCAACAAGCAGGGCCGGGTGGCGGGGGAAAACGCCGCCGGGGGGAACGCCACCTTCCCCGGCATCGTCGGCACCCTGGTGACCAAGGTGTTTGAATTGGAAGTCGCCAAGACCGGGCTCAGTGTTGCCTCCGCCCGCGCGGCCGGTTTTTCGGTGGAGGCGATCACCGTGAACAGTTTTTCGCAGGCCAAGTATCTCCAGGGCAAACCCCTGTGCGCCAAGCTGGTGGCCGATCGCAGCAGCGGCCGCTTGCTGGGCGCGCAGCTCGCGGGCGAAGAAGGCGCCGCCCGCCGGGTGGACGTGGTGGCCACCGCCTTGACCGCCCGCATGACTCTCGCGGAATTCGTCCACCTCGACTTGGGTTACGCCCCGCCCTTCGGGCCCGTCTATGACCCGCTGCTGATTGCCGCCTGGGAGTTGCTGAAAAAGCTGGGGCGTCGCCGCTAAACTCTGCCGGCAAAAGTTCGATCTGCTAAGATTGGCACTGGAGGGCGGGCAACATGGCTCTTGGCTGGTTGTCAAAATTATTCACCGGAGGCGGTTCGATGCAGGCATTGGAAACGGGTGCGCTGGCCCCGAGGTTCACGCTCAAAGACGCGGAGGGAAAAACGCATTCGCTGGCTGAAGCTCTCCAGCGCGGGCCGGTGCTGCTGGCTTTCTTCAAAGAGAGCTGCCCGGTCTGCCAGTTCACCTTTCCTTTCCTGGAGCGCATCCACCAGGGACTCAACGGCACCGGCAACGCGCGCGTCTGGGGCATCTCCCAGGACGATGCCCGCGACACCCGCGACTTTGCCCGCGAGCAGGGCTGCACCTTCCCCCTGCTGCTCGACCAGGAGGGCTACACGGTCTCGAACCAGTATGGCCTGACCAACGTCCCCACCCTTTTCCTGATACAGCCCGACGGCAAGATTCAGGTTTCCGCGGTGGGCTTCGAGCGGAAAGCGCTGGAAACTGCGGCGGCTGCATTCGGGCAGATTGCGGGACAACCTATCACCGTCTTCCAACCCACCGATGCCGTCCCCGACTACACGCCCGGTTGAGGGTCGAAGAACTAATCCCCGGCGGGGATTCTTCTGCCTTCCTGAGAGCTTAGCGCAGAAACGCAGGCGAGCTTTTCTTCAGAGCCGGCCCTCGGAGGCTTTTTCTAGTTCGCGCTTCTTGTGCTTGGGAGGTTTTTTCTTCTTGGAGGGAACCACGCGCTCGGGCGGCGGCGCACCAATCACGGCCCGTGCCAGCCGGCGCGCCTGCCCGGCAGAGTCATAAACACGCTTCTTTCGTTTGCGCCGCGCCATTGGAAACGGTGGCGGAAGGGTATGGGAGTCGAACCCATCGTCCCCCGACATACGCCGAAGGACCACCGGCTTTGAAGGCCGGGAGAATCACCGGACCCTGCACCCCTCCACCGGAAAAACAATTATACCCCAGGAGGAAACTAGGCCGAGGCGGCGGGGAACTTCTGGTACAACTTCGGGTCAACGCACACTTCGTAATAGGAGTATTCGGTCACACCGACAATCTTCTGCGCGGGAAGCTGGAGACGGAGCACGGGCGCTTCGCGCACGATGAGTTTCTCGAAACCCTCCCCGATGGGTACGGTGCCGTAGTGGAGGGTGATCTTACGCCGCTCGCCCAGAATTTCCTCGGCGGCTTCCGCGCTGGTAAGGGAAATCTCCTGCTGCAACTTCTGGAACCCGGCCGCGCTTAACTCCACCCCCATCACGTTGAACCGAACCAAAAACTCTTCCTCCTCGTCGGCCCCCCCACTGGCGGGGTAACCTTGAAACAGAAATACGTTGAAAGGAGAACTGGCCTCGGCCAACAGCCGCCGGGCCCGGCGGGTACAACTGGAAAGACGGTCGGAGAGGTTCAGCGCCGGGGAGATCATGATGCGCGACTCCCCGTCCGTCCAATAATGGGGCGCGGCCTCGTGGTGGGCCACGCCCAAGCCCAGCTCCAGGATGGGCAAGTCATTGGCGCGCGCGCGCTGGTTGTAAGCCTGGCACACTTGGATGACCTCTTTGGCCAACAGGCAGGCCTTGGCCACCGGCCGCTGCGACGCGCGGTTGGATTCGGTCTCGAAAATACCCATAATCAGGGCATCGCCTTCCAGGAAAATCTTGCTGGCGTCGTAGCGCGCCATCAGCTTGCGCACCGGCTCGAAGAAGTTGGAGCTGAAATGCGTCGCCGGGTTCAGGTTCCGCTGCAGCAGCTCCTCGGTGATGCGGGTGGACTCGCGGATGTCGGCCTTGATGATCACGTGCGACAGCACGCGCTCTTCGCCGGCTTCCCGCTCCTCTGGCAAGACGAACTCGTAGAGGGTGCCGTTCATGCGGGAAACCTGGCGAGTTCGCTCGTCGGAAAGAAGGTGAACTTTCTCCATCAAAGAGTTCATGACCCGCAGGTGCAGGAAGTCCCGGCGCAAGTTCATCAGGTCGCGCGCAAAGCGCACCAGGATGGCTTCCGCGTCGGTGCGCGGGATGCGCCGCAATCTCCGGGAAACCTCCTCCAGCTTTTCCACCGGGAAGTTGCGAGCCGGGAACTGGTCCATCAGCGTTTCCAGCTCCTCCCACCCCTTCCGGTCCACCACTGCGCGCTTGAGTTGCTGCGGGTTGAGCGGGGGGCAAAAGTTCTTGTACACCGACTTGATGTGATAGCTGCCCAAGATGTACTTCAGCACACCGGCGCGCTCCAATCGCTGGTAGAGCCGGCGCAGCAGCGCATCCTGCTGTGAGGTTCGCCGAACCGGCACCCCGGTGGCTGCCACACCCCCGAACAAGTGCTCGGCGTTGCCGGGATTGGCCAGCACTTCGCTCACGCGGCCTTCCCGTGCCTGCCGAAGAAACCCGAGCTTTTGCTCCAACTCCTCCACTTCGCGACTGAGCCGCTGTCGCTGGGGTTGAACCGACTTGAGCTCGCGCTCCAGCGCCGGCCGGTTGCTCTCCCCCTCTGACCGCCCGCTCAACCAGCCCAGGGCCCGCCGGCCTTTGCTCTCCGGCTGAGCCAGTTCCCCCAACTCCCACTCCAGCTCGCGCAGGCGTTGATTAACCTCCTGCAATTGATCAGCACTCTTCTCCAGCTGCTCCTCCAAGCGAAGCAACTCATCCTCGTCCGCTTCCGGCGGGGCTGGGCCCTGCTCGCGGAGCAATTCTGCCAGGAGATCCTGTACTCCTTCTTCATAATCCGTGTCGCGCGCATACTGGCCCAGCATGACGTAGTGTTCCAGGTTGACCACCGCATCGTTCGGATTTTCCAGAAACACCTGACGGTTGCGCACCACCCGGTAGAAGTCGAAGAACTCCGACCCGAACAACGCTGCTCGCGCCGTCCGCAACCGGGTCTCTTCCAACTCCTCGAAAATCTGGTACAGCGACTCGCCTACCTCTCGCAGAATGGCCCGCTTACTGGATTGGTACTCGGTGATGCGCGACCGGAGCAAGAATGCGGTCATATTACTCTGAGAGTGCAGTGTGCTTTTCTTGTCCACCCGCTCCTTGCAGGCCAGCGCCAGTTCGCTGAACTGACGGAGCACCTCAGCCGACAGCCAGCGATAGAGAGCCAACCGTGCCAGCAGGTCGATCTCAATATTGTTGTTCTCTTTCGCCTGGGTCAGGGTTTCCTGCAGAAGCTTAGCCAGCAAGAGCTTGAACTGGCTCTGGCTGGCACTACGGGCGCGGGCGTCGCTGCGGTACAGATCGCCCAGATGCGGCTGCGCATGGTGCAAGATCTGCTCAAACAGGAATTGGCTCGCTTGCTCGCGCCAGCGTGGACTGAGAAACACGTCATGCCGGATGTTGTCCACCCCCACCACCAGGCGGGTGAGCACCAGCGCAGGAGAGTACGCTTGCAGAGTTCCGCTAGCCGCTGAAGCTGTTCGGTTTGGAGTCGCCATGAATATGCATCGGCCGCCCTGCTGGCTACAGTATATAGCAGAATCGTCGCCCGCCCAACCACCGCCGGCGGCTCTCCCGCAGGTTCGCGCGCGACCGCCTTTGTGGTAGCCTAGCGACGAAGAGGGAGAAAATCGCGTGGGACGCTGCCTGCACCTGGACAAACACGGACGGCCGTGCACCCGCGAAGCCGAGCCCGACGCAGACCTGTGCGCGGTGCACGGCAACCCCCTGCCTGCCCGTCAGCCGCTGACCGCAGCAGTGGTGCGGAAAATCATCTTCCGCCTGGCAGCGGCGATTCTGCTTCTTACTTTTCTCGTGCAAGGCTACCTGTTTCTCAAAGCTGTGCTGGGCATGGGCTAGTGCCGTTCCAACTATTTGAGCGCATTCCCGTGAGCGTCGTACCAGCAAGCTGATACGGGGTGAGCCACAGGGCGGGCCTATGCCCTAAGAATCATCTGAACAGGTTCAATAAGTTGGAACAGCACTAGCCGACAATATCCTCGCCCCCGTCCACTCCGATTACATTTCCCGTTATCCAATAGGTGTCCGGATGGGAGAGCACAACAATTGCCTTGGCCACGTCAGTGGTAGTGGTGAGGCGCTGGTGGGGGTTACGCTGCCGGGCGCCCTCGATCAATTTCTCATTGCCGGGAATCTTGCGCAGGGCAGGCGTGTCGGTGACGCCGGCGCGGATGGCGTTGGCGGTAATCCCGTGCGGCGCCAACTCCATCGCCAACTGGCGGATGTGGGATTCGAGCGAGGCTTTGGCGGCTGAGACCGCGCCGTAGCTGGGCAGCGCGCGGGTGCCGCCCGCGCTGGTCATGGCGTAGATGCGCCCCCCTTCACGCATCAACTTGCGCTGCACCAGCCCCTGAACCCAATACACCAGGCTGTGGCCCATTACGTCCAGAGTCATGTCCATTTGCGCCCGTCCCATCCCATCCTTTTCGCTTTCTGCCACCAAGGACTTGAGCGTGCCGAACGCCAGCGAGTGGAGCAGCACCCGCACCACCCCGCCTGATTCCTTCAGCTTACTCTCGATCTGCTCCAGCACTTCCCGGCGCTTGTCCGGGTCGGCGGCGTTGGTATTGAAAAACACGGCCTCGCGGCCCTGCGCCCGGAGGCGGCCCAGCACCTCCTCTACGTGCGGCATGGCGGCCTTGCGGTCGAGGTGCACGCCGAAGATGTTCATCCCCGCGCGCGCCAACTCAATTGCGGTCGCTTCCCCGAAACCGCTTGAAGCTCCGAGGATGAGCGCCCATTCGCTGATGCCCGACTCCTTCATTCCCTGCCCTCCTCGGCCGCTGCCGGGGTTGGTTGCAATTGCATCACGGCCTCCCGCAGCGATCCGCTCAGTTGATCCAAAACCTCTGCCACGCAACCATTCAAGGCTTCCACCAGCGCACCCACCGTCTTGCTGGCCACGCTTCGCTCCCGCTGCGCCCGCCCGGTCCACACCACCTGACCGTCCTCCTGCCGCACCAGCTCCAGCTCCAAGCCGAAGCGCGCGATGATGTTGCTCGGGCCGTTGTCCACCTCTTCCAGGGCCAGCAGCCGCCCGCGCAGGACGTAGTCCAACCCCTTCTGCGCGCGATAGGGAACAATCGAAGAGAACAAGCGCGCACCCCGCAACTGCCGCAGCAGCAGCGACTGCACCATGAAGGTGGGTGACTCTGCCCAGCGGTGGTACTGGTAGTAGTTCAATTCGCTGCCGCCGGTGAAGTAGACAATCCGATCCTGCCGCAGCAGGTGTTCCGCCTCTGGAATCGCCACTCCCAAGCGAGCCTCCAGCACCGCGGAAGCGGGCGAGTGGGGTCCCTGGTACCGAACGGTGTAGTAATAGGTCGGGGGAACTTTGCCGCAGGCGGCCAAGCTCAAGCCCACCAACAAGCACGCGCCCACACGGATTAGAGATCGACTCTTGGTCATTTTGTCATTTTGTCGTTGCGCTCATCACTCACGTTCCACCCGTATGCCTCTCTGCTCGTCGCCCAGCGCCCGGAGGTGGATGCGCAGCGCCGGCTGCAGCGCCGGCAGGCGGAGCCGCTCCGCCCATTCCACCAGCACCACCGCTTGCTCGGCCAGCAGGTCGTCCAGGCCCAGCGTTTCCAGCTCGGCTGCCTGCTCAATCCGGTACAAATCCACGTGATAGACCCGGCGATGGTTGTGGTAGGCGTGGACGAAAACGAAGGACGGACTGGTTACCTCCGCTTCGTTCGCCACCCCCAGCCCGCTGACGATGCCCTTGACCAACGTGGTCTTGCCCGTGCCCAACTCACCGTAGAGCAAGACCAGCGCCGGCGCCTCCAACTCAGCCGCCAATCGCCGGCCCAGGGCCAAGGTCTCCTCAGGGGAGGACGTAGTAACTTCCTGGATCGTCACCTTCAATCTTTTCCCGCAGCGCACGCCAAGCCGCGGGCAGTGATTCTATTACGTCCGAGGCCAGCACTGCTTGCTCGCCCTTCTCCGCCGTCGCCAAATCGCCCGCCCAGCCATGCAGAAACACGGCCAGGCAGAGCACGTCCGCCACCGGAGCGGAAGCAAACTCCGCCAGCGCCCCGGCCACCAGCCCGGTGAGCACGTCGCCCGCCCCGCCTTTGGCCAAGCCAACCCCGCCGGTGGGATTCACGTACACCTGCCCCTCCGGCGTCGCCACCAGCGTCCGATAGCCCTTGAGGATAACAAAGGCCGCATACTCGCGGGCGAATCTTTGCGCCACTTCCACTCGCTGGCGCTGCACTTCAGCGCTGGTGGTGCCCAGCAGGCGAGCGAATTCCCCCGGATGGGGAGTGAGCACCAGAACCTTGCTGCGGCGCCCGCGCAGCGCGTCCAACTGGCCCACCAGCGCGTTGAGCGCGTCGGCGTCCAGCACCAGAGGCAGATCGAACTGCTCCAGCACCACCCGAACGAATTTGATGGTCTCAGGATGCGTCCCCAGGCCCGGCCCCAACGCCAACACCGTCTTGCCTTCCGCCAGCTTGGCGAAGCGGCCGTAGTCGAGCGTGCGGTCGGAGATGGCCCCGCTCTCGGTCTCAACCAGCGACGCGGTCATAATCTCCGGTACGGGCGTGGCCACCATCGGCAACGCGCTGGCCGGCGTGGCGACCGTCACCAGGCCGGCGCCCATCCGCAAGGCTGCTTTCCCTGCCAGCGCCGCTGCTCCGGACTTGCCGCGCGACCCCGCCACCAGCAGAGCATGACCAAAGCTTCCTTTGTGCGCTGTGGGGCTCCGGCGCAACCGCAAGCGCGCAAACTGCCGGGCGGTGATCAAGTTGAGGAACAGGTCGGGATCATCGGCGTACAATTCCGGTTGCGTCCCGATGGGCGCGACCGCCAGTGTTCCCACCTGCGTGCAGTTGGGCGGAAAGACGTGGCCGTGCTTGGGCGCCGTGAAGGTGAGGGTTGCGTCCGCGTGCACCGACTCCCCCGCAGGCTCGCCGCCATCGGAGGGCAACCCGGAAGGAATGTCCACGGCCAGGACGCGGTAGCGGCTGTGGTGGGCATTGATGTCAGAGATGACCTGAGCCAGAAAACCCCGCGCCGGCCCGGCCAAGCCGGTCCCGAGCAAACCATCTACCAGAACGGCGCAGTCCAGCAGCTCGGCCCGCTTGGCCTCCCACTGCTTCGCCTTCGCCAGAATCTCCACCGTCCCGCCCGTCTGCAGGTAGTCGTCGTAATTGGCGCGCGCATCGCCTTTGAGGTCGGCGGCACCGGCCAGCAGGGCGACTTTGACCTTCTGGCCCCGCTGCAAAAGATACCGGGCAGCGACCAATCCGTCGCCACCGTTGTTGCCCTTGCCGCACAGCACCGTGATGCTGCCGGAGACGGGAAAATGGTCGAGCAAGAAGTCTGCCACTTGCCGGCCGGCATTCTCCATCAAGGTCAGGCTGGGAATACCGGAACGCTCGGAGGTGAGCCCATCGATGCGGCGCATCTGCTCTGCGGTAAGAATTTTCATGGCAGGCAGGGTTGAGCGGCACAACCGCATCAGAGCATCCAGCCCCCACTGACCGTCAGCACTTGGCCGGTGGTGTAGCCGGCTTGGTCCGAAATAAAGAACTTGATGGCGGCCGCTACGTCTTCCGCCGTCGGCGGCCGGCCGACGGGAAAGCGCGCATCGCGGATGCGCCGCGCCTCCTCCAGGGTCAGCCCCTGGTCATCGACGTTGGAGGGGTTGACGACGTTGACGGTGATCCCGTGCCGGGCTTCTTCAATGGCCAGCGAGCGGCTGAAGGCCACCACGGCCGCCTTGGCGGCTGCATAGGCGGAGATCTTTGCCTGCCCGAAAGCGCGCTCGGCGCCGGCAGCGCCCAGATTGACAATCCGCCCCCAGCGCTGCTTGCGCATCACCGGAAGCACCTGCTTGCTCATGTAGAAAGCGCTGAAAAGATTCGAGGCCAGAATCCGCTCCCATTCGTCCAGGGTGGATTCGCTCACCGGCCGCCAGCCAAATTCCCCCACGTTGTTGATGAGAACGTCGATGCGGCCAAAATGCTTGACCGTGCCCTTGACCAGCTTCTCCACCTGTGCCGGCACCGTCACGTCAGCCTGCTGCACGAGAACTTCGGCGCCCAGCGCCTGAATCTGGCGGGCGACTTTTTTGGCGGCCGTCTGCTTGGTGCGGTAGCAGAGCGCGATGCGCATGCCCTCCGCCGCCAGCGCCAGCGCAATCCCTTTCCCCAGGCCTCGAGACGCCCCGGTGACCAAAGCTACACGATTGGCCAGTGGCACCCGCCGCACTCCTGTTTCACTCGGTGAAGTTTGTGAATTGAACTCCTCACGATCGAATTCGCAGTATACACCAAAGTCACCCGGCCTCAGCGAGCGCGGGCCACCAACATAGTGCGGTCGTCGCTCTGCTCGATGCCGGGCGACCACTCCTCTACTTCTGCCAGAACGTCTTTAATCAAACTTTCCGGACTGGCCCCCTGGACCCGCCGCTGGATGAACTTCGTCAGCCGTCCGCTGCCGTATTCCTCCTCGTAAGAATTCTCCACTTCCGTCAGCCCGTCGGTGTAGGCCACCAGCCAGTCGCCCGGCCGCAGCACAACCGTAGCCTCATCGTAGTGCAGGTCGGAAAAGACACCCACCACCGGCCCGCCTTCGGTCAACTCTTCGGTGCGCCCCGGGCCGACGACCAGAGGCGGGAGATGCCCGGCATTGGTGTAGGTGAGCTGCCGGGAGTTGTCATCGTAAAGCCCGACAAAAAGGGTGGAATACTTCTCCATACTGGTGGTGGCGCACAACTGGCGGTTGACCCGCGTGACCAGCTCGGCCATGTTGAGCTGGCCGAGCTGCCCCATCAGCTGGCTGGCGTACACCTGGCTGCGTAGAATGGCTTGAATGGTCGCCATCAACAGGGCGGCGGAGATGCCTTTGCCGCTGATGTCGCCGATTGCCAGGATAACCTTGCCCGGCTCGGTCAAGCCGTAGTCATAGTAGTCGCCGCTGACCGTGCGCGCCGCCAAGCAGAGGCCACGCAGCTCCAGCGTTTTGAGCTCGGGGAGCGAGCGCGGAAAAAGCTGCTCCTGCACCTGGCGGGCGATTTCCAACTCGTTTTCCAGCCGCTGCCGCTGCTTGGATTCTTCGATCAGCCGCTGGATGGAGCCCGCCATCTGATTGAAGGACTCGCCCAACGCTCCCAACTGGTCGTCCCGCCGGTGCGGAACGCGCACGGAAAAATCCCCCGCCTGCACCCGCTGGGTCGCCCCGTAGAGGTCATGGACAGCCAGAGTGATGCTGCGGGTCAGGCGAACTCCGGTGACCAGCGAGACGGCTTGCAGAATCAAAAATACCACCCCAATACCGAGCAACACCGTCAGCAGCGCTTGCCCCACCTCACCCAGCCGGGCAAAAAAGTATTGATTCAACAGGGAGGGACGAGAAGTGATGGAAAGCAGGACAGGGACTTCTTCCCGCTGCTGCCCTAGTGGATCCCACTGAACCACATCAAACTTGGACGGGCTGTTGAGCACCGGGTCAAATAAATAGCGCGGCGGAGGAAGGATACGACTCGGGGGTTCAATCGGCGCCGCCAGAACGTACCTGCGGTCACCGATGCGAATTCCGCCCCCCAGGCTGGAAGTCTGGCTAACTTCCAGCAGCGGAACCAAGCTGAAGGATCCGATCTCCGTCCCCACCTGCGCCAACAAAGCCTGGTTGACCGGAACCGTGAGGCACAGGTGGGAACCGCTCCAACTGGGAATCGAGGCGGTGGAGTGCAAATACAAACGATTGTTGGAAGCGATCACGCCCCGGAAGCTGTCCGCCGCCCAGGGCGGGTGGGGCGTGCAAGCCACGGAATCGGACCCGCCGGGAACAACCAGGGGCTGGCGGCCTGTGGCCACAGTGATAACCAAACCGCCAAAGTCGGCCTGCAGGCCGGCGTGCTCGCGCTCAAGCAAACTTAGGAGTTCAGCCGTTCCTATGACGTCCGGCGGGGGGTAGCCATCAAGCTGCGCGCTCAGCCGCGAGGTGAACGCGCCCAACTGCTGGGCTTTCGACTCCAGGTCGCTGGCGATTAGGTAACCGGCCAGTTGGCCGTAGAGCATGTAGGCGGTCAGGCCGACCATGCCCAGGATGAGCAGGATGGGTATGACGGCGACGAAAACATAGACGGCCAGCAATCGGTTGCGGAGCCGCCACAGCAGCCGCCGTTGCAAAGAGCCCAGCAACCGCAGGCTGAGGTAGAAGCCAAAGAAAAGCAGCAGCAGCCCGAAGACGAACCGGAAGCCACCGGAGTTCAGCAGATGCGCGGCTCCATAGCCGGCCAGGCTGACCAGCATGGCCCAAGCTACCCGGCTGCGCGGGCGCCATCGCTCCCACTGCATCCACGCCTTCATGCCCCAACCCTCATGGGTTGCAGTGTACGAGAATCCAGCCCGCAGAAAAAGGCAACAATGCGGAAAGAAGAAAAGCCCGCACCGTCCGGTCTGCAACGCACCGCCGGGCTGTCCCCGGAAACGTTATCTGCTGGCGGCCTTCGACTAAATTCTTGACACCGCTGGGCCAACTCCGTATAGACTGCGAGAGATTTTTACGACCAAGGGGCGCGAATGGCACAAGCAGAGCAACGCGAAGCCTGGGGCACGCGCATCGGGCTGATTCTAGCCGCAGCGGGCAACGCCATCGGCATCGGGAACTTGCTGCGCTTCCCCGGCCAGGCCGCCAATAACGGCGGCGGGGCCTTCATGATTCCCTACCTGATCTGCTTCTTTCTCTTCGGCATCCCGATGATGTGGGTGGCCTGGGCCATCGGCCGCCGCGGTGGACAGTACAACCACGGCAGCCTGCCGGGCATGTTCGACCGCATGTGGGCATCGCCGCTGGCCAAGTACGTGGGCGTGGTGGGCTTGACGTTGCCTTTCTGCTTCGTGCTCTACTACACCTACATCGAAGCCTGGTGCCTGGGCTACGCTTGGTTCTCCTTTACCGGCGACTACCTCAGCACGCCCGGGCACGCAGTCCACATGACCAACTACTACCTGGAGTTTCTCGGCCAGGCGCCCTCCAACTCCTATTTCTCCGGACTGACCGCCGCCATGTTCTTTATGGCGATCACGCTGATCCTGAACCTGTTTGTGCTGGCGCGGGGCGTGGCCAAAGGGATCGAGCTCCTGGCCAAGGTGGCCATCCCGCTGCTGTTTCTCTTCTGCGTTCTGATGGCGGTGCGCGTCTTTACGCTTCCGGGCGAGGGAACCGCGCTGGAAGGCCTGAGTTTTCTCTGGACGCCCGACTTCAGCCGGCTGGGCGAGTTCAGCGTCTGGATGGCCGCTGCCGGACAAGTCTTTTTCACGCTCTCAATCGGGTTCGGATCGCTCGAGTCCTACGCCAGCTACGTGCGGGCCGACGAGGACATCGCCCTGACCGGCCTCACCACCGCTGCTACCAATGAGTTCGTGGAAGTCATCTTCGGCAGCATGATTGCCATCCCCGCCGCCGCGGTCTTCTTCGGCGCGGGGGCGATCGAACGGGTGGCCGCGGGCGGCACCTTCGGCATCGGAATGATCTCGATGCCGGAAATCTTGCGCTCCTTCCCCTACGCGCCCTTCTTCGGAACCGTTTGGTTCCTGCTGCTTTTCTTCGCTGCCTTCACTTCTTCGGTGGCGGTTTCCCAACCGGTGTTGGCCTTCTTCCAGGATGAGCTGAAAGCCACCCGCAACCGCGCGACCTTGTGGCTCGGCGTCCTCTGGGCCCTGGGCGTCATCCCGGTCATCCTTTACTACAAGTACGGCTTCCTGGACGAGCTCGACTTCTGGGCCGGCACGGTGGGCCTGGCCGTCTGCGCGCTGATTGAAGTGATCATCTTCTCCTGGATTTTCGGCGCCACCCGGGGAGTGCAAGAACTGAACCGGGGCGCCCTCTTCCATGTGCACGCCGGAACCTTCAAGTTTGTGGTCACCTTCATCACGCCGGTGGCGCTGGTGATCATCCTGGGCGGATGGCTCTACGGGCCGGTGATTCGCGACAAGACACTGACTCCCAAGCCTAGAGTAGCTGTTTGGATTGCTGAGCCGGCGCAGTATGCCGGCACGCTCGAACCGCAGGAAGACGGAGTGGACAGCGGCGATGCGGCTTTCGCCAAAGAATTCGAGCAGTCGCTCAAAGACCTGGCGACGCAGGCGAAAGCGGACGGAACACTAAAGGCGACGGTGCAGTTGGGCGCCGACGGCTCGGTGCAGGTCACCCGCCTGAGCGCTACCGGCTCGCTCGCATCGGCAGGGGACCCCGCCCGGCTGGAGCGCTACCTGCGTGGCCGGGGGTATTTGTACAAGGAGAAGCCTTCGCCCCAGGCCGCCGGCGTTGCTGTGGAGCAGGAGGTTCCGATTCTGGTGACGGTCCTCTATACCGCATGGCATATTTGGATGGCGCGGGCGATGATGATCGGCTTCACCATCTTCTTCCTGATTTTGATCAACATAGCCTGGAGGCGGCGCGCATCCACCGCCGCGGCGGAGGCAACAGTATGACCATCACTGCCTGGATCTTCATGGGGATCACCTGGACCTTCGTTATCGGTCTCAATATCTTCTGCTTCATCCGCATCTTCCGCCACCGGGATTCATGAACCCGGACGACCGTCGGCTCCTGCTCGACTGGCTGGCGGCCGAGGAGGGCAGCGCTCGCCGGTTGCCCGACCTGCTGACAGAGCTGGCGGAGCGACGCAAAGACCTTGCCCCGCTGGCGCGCTTTCTTGCTTTGAAGGAGACGGAAGACCGCGCCCGCATGGCCGTGCTCGACCGGGAGCGCTGGTTCCGTTCCTTCTCCTGGAAGTTGATTACGGCGCTCTTTATGTTCGGCGTACTTGGCATGATGTTCTTCATCCTCTGGGGTGGCGATCAAGCCTTCCTCGCCTCCATCTTCTTCATCGCCGGTGGCGCCAGCTTCTATCTCCTGGTCCAGGCCATGGCGAGTTGGCGCAGCCGGCACGACCAGAAAGCGCTGACGGAAATCCGGGAACGCTGCCAGGGCGAGCTGGCGGCGCTGCGAAAAGAAATCAGAAAAAAGTAGTTCGGGATTGCCTACCGGGCAAGCTTCAATCGAGGCGTCCCAGTGCGGAGCGGAACTCTTCCAGCCGGGCGGGGATATCTTCAGCCGCCAGCCAACCACTGATTACGGCCACCGAATCGGCACCGGCCTCGATGACCTGGGCGGCGTTCGCCGCTGTGATGCCGCCGATGGCCACCAGCGGCTTGCTGGTGCGCTTACGAACCTCCCGCAACCCGGCACAACCAACCACAGGCTGGGTGCCTGCTTTGGTGGCGGTGGGGAAAATGGGACCAAACGCCAGATAGTCCACCGGCGCTGAAGCAGCCGCCTCGATTTGCTCCAGGTTGTGGGTGGAGAAGCCGATCAGCTCGTCCGGCCCCAACAAGCGACGCGCCGGCGCCGGCGGCAAATCGTCCTGGCCCAGATGCACCCCCGCCGCCCGGCTGAGCTGCGCTACGTCGGCGCGGTCATTAATGATGAGAGAAATTTCCGGCGGGAGAAAGGAGCGCAGCTCTTTTGCTTCAGCGAGCAGCGCCCCGCTGCTGGCCTGCTTGGCGCGCAACTGGACGAGACGAACCCCCGCCCCGGCAAGGACGCGAGCAATCTGCTGAAGTGAGAGGTCAGGCCGAATCGAGCGGTCAATTACGGGGTAGAAACGAGGAAGCGCAAGTGGCATACCGAAGGCGCAACCGGAATCAGACCGGAACGCCGGTGCGACGAAAGCGTTCCATAAAATGGGTGTCGTAGCGCCCTGCCTGGAAGTCCGGGTCCGCCAAAATTTTGCGGTGGGTGGAAACCGAAGTCTGAATGCCCTCCACCACGAACATCTCCAGGGCGCGCGTCATGCGCGCGATGGCTTCCGGGCGGTCTTTGCCGCGGGTGATGAGCTTGGCGATGAGCGAGTCGTAGTAAGGCGGGATGACCGCCTCAGCATAGACGGCGGTATCCACGCGCACGCCCGTGCCGCCGGGGATATGAAAGACGGAGATGCGGCCGGCGGAGGGCTGGAAGGTCTCCGGGTCTTCGGCCACGATGCGGCATTCGATGGCATGGCCGCGCTGGCGCAGGCCCGGAGGGACGATGGACTCCAAGCGCTCTCCGGCAGCGATCTGGATTTGCGCTTTGACCAGATCAACATCGGTCACCATCTCCGTGACAGGGTGTTCCACCTGGATGCGCGTATTCATTTCGATGAAGTAGAACTTCCCCTCTTCATCCATGAGGAATTCAACGGTTCCGGCGTTGCTGTAGCCGATGGCGCTCATGGCTTTGATCACCACATCGCCCATGGTCTTGCGTATCTCTTCGGTCACAGCCGGCGAAGGCGACTCCTCCACGATCTTCTGGTGGCGGCGCTGCACCGAGCATTCGCGCTCCCCCAGGTGGGTGACCTGGCCGTACTTGTCGCCCAGCACCTGGAATTCAATGTGGCGCGACCGGGTGACATACTTTTCGATGTAGACATCGGGCGAGCCGAAAGCCAAGCGAGCCTCGTTCTGCGCGGTGGAAAACTGCGCCAGCAACTCGGACTCTTTCCCCACCACCCGCATGCCTTTCCCGCCACCGCCGGCGGCAGCTTTGATCATCAAGGGGTAACCGATGTCGGAAGCTGCCGAGCGCACCTCTGCTTCCGTCCCGACGATGCCATCCGAACCGGGCACCACCGGCAAACCGGCCGCCGTCATTTCGCGGCGGGCCCGGTCCTTCTCTCCCATCAAGCGGATGACTTCGGGCGAAGGTCCGATGAAGGTGATGCCGGAGGTCTCGCAGACTTCGGCGAAGTTGGCGTTTTCAGCCAGGAAGCCATAGCCGGGGTGAATGGCGTCGGCGCTGGTGACCTCAGCGGCGCTGATGACGTGGGGAATGTTCAGGTAGCTTTCCGAAGAGTGGGGCGGGCCGATACAAACCGCTTCATCCGCAAAGCGGACGTGCAGCGCGTTACGGTCAGCTTCGGAATAGACGGCGACCGTCTTAATGCCCAGCTCCTTGCAGGCATAGACGATGCGCAGGGCAATCTCGCCGCGATTGGCAATCAGAATCTTGTCGAACATAGAAGTATGGTTGAACGACGGACTATTTCTTGCCGGGCCGGATGGCGAACAGTGGTTCGCCGTACTCCACCGGCTGGGCGTTTTCGACGAAAATGCGGGCGATTTCGCCGGCAATGTCGGCTTCGATTTCGTTCATCAATTTCATCGCTTCCACGACGCAGAGCACCTGGCCGACCTTGACCGTGTCGCCCAAGTGGACGAAAGGCGGAGCGTCCGGTTGCGGAGCGGCATAGAAGGTGCCCACCAGGAGAGACTTGATGATGTGCACATCTTCGGCCGCCACTCCCATCTCGGCCGCCGCCTGAACCTGCGCCTCCTCGCTTGGCGTTTCACCCTTCGGGGCTGTGGGCGCGGCCGGCTCCGGCGCGGCATAACTTTCAAACACAGGGGGCGGCACGCCGGCGGCCCCGCGGCGCTTGATGCGGATGCGGACTCCTGCCCGTTCGAACTCAAACTCTTCCAACCCGCGCTCTTCCAGCAGGTCAATCAGCTCGCGCACCTGCTCCAGCGGGAAAGCACTCTCCCGGCCCGGGTTGGGCTTGCGCGACTTTCCGGTTTTACGGGGCGTCTTCTTTTTCACAAGCAGATCAACTCCGTCCCCAGCGGCGTGAGGGTTTCCGCGCCCGTTTTCCGAACCACCACCACGTCTTCAATCCGCACGCCCCCCACTCCCGGGAGGTACACACCCGGCTCAAGTGTAATCACGTTTCCCGCTTTCAGTCGAGCTGGGCTGTCACGCCCGAGGCGGGGTTCCTCGTGGATTTCCAGCCCCACCCCGTGGCCGGTGCCGTGGACAAAGTAGCGACCCAAGCTGCGTTTCGCCAGCACGCGTCGTGCAGCTGCGTCCACGCGGCTGGCCTCCACCCCGGCCCGCACAACCTCCCGGGCCGCCGCCAAGGCATCTTGAACCGCCCGGTAAATGCGCAGCACCTTAGCCGGGGGCTTACCTAGGAAAACAGTGCGGGTCATATCGCTACAGTAGTCGGCGAGTATAGCACCCAGGTCGAACATGACAAGCTCATTCTCGCGCAGGCGCTTGCGGGAGGCGCGGCCATGCGGCAGGGCAGAGCGAGCACCCGAGGCCACAATGGTTTCAAAAGATTGGCTGCAAGCTCCATGTTGCTTCATGCGGTATTCGATTTCGGCTGCCAAATCGAGTTCACGCACTCCCGGGCGCACCAAGGGCAAGATTTCTTCGAAGACCCGCGCCGTGAGCTCCACGCTGGCTCGGATGCGCGCAATTTCGTCGGCGTCCTTGACCGCGCGCAACTGATCCACACAGAGTTCGGTTGCTTGCAGCTCCACGTTTGCACCCAGGATGTGCGCGAGCTGGTGGAACCCGGCCGCGCTCAAGTGGTCGGCCTCGTAGGCCACCCGACGGGGGCGCTTCCGAGCCAGCCAGCGGCTGGCACCCGGGAGCGGATCGCCCTCCACGATTTTTATTTGAGCGCCGACCACCTCCTGCCGGGCCTGGGTGCGATAGATTCCATGGGTAAAGAACACACAGTGGCTCCGCGTAAGCACCAGGACGCCGCTGGAGCCACGAAATCCGACCAGGTAGAGCAAGTTGGGCAGGTGGGTCAACACCAGGGCATCAGCGCGCCGCAGCGCAGTGCGCCGGAGACGCGCCAGCCGAGCAGGAAGAATTCGACCAGACATTTAGATTACGCAGAAAAACAAAACGGAGGAGAGCGCCGACTCTCCTCCGTGAAAGCGATTGCCGCTGCTTAGCTTGGCAGGATGCGCGGCGTGATGAAGAACAACAACTCCTGCGTGCCGGTCGTCACCCGGCTGCGCTTGAAGAGATAGCCGATAACCGGAATGCTGCCCAGGATCGGCACCTGGTCAATGGAAGTGGAACTCTCAGTAATCATCACGCCACCAATCACCACCGTGCCGCCGTCCTCCACCAACACCTGGGTGGTTTCCTGCTGCGTCCGCAAGGCGGGGATGCCGTTGATGCGAGCAATACCGGTGTCGATGGCCGTGTTCTCAATGTTGATGTCGAGAAACACGGTGCCTTCGGCCGTAATCTGCGGGGTGACCTCAAGCTTGAGCGCTACGTCAATGAACTGAGTGGTGATGGTGTTGTTGACCACGGTCTGCACCGGGATGCGGGTTCCCTGCAACACCAGCGCCATGACGTTGTTCTGCGTAATCACCCTCGGCCGCGAGAGCACCTTGGCGATCTGGCGGTTCTCGGCCGCGCTCAAGATAATGTCGAGCGCAAAGGCGGGTGAACGGTGTCCGAACAGCAGCGTGGAGGTGGTCTCCACGGCACGGAGACTGGTGTTCAACGGCTGCTGGGCATCGGTTCCCCCGGCGATGAGCGGGGGCAGTAACGCAGTGGTTGACAGGGGGCTGGGCCCCAAATCGCCACCGACTACGTTCTGAGGAGTCCCGTCAGCGCGGAAGCGGCTGGCGGAAAAAGCAAACTGCGAACCGATCTCGCGGGTGAAAGCGCGGCTGGCGCTCACCACCCGGGCCTCAATCTCCACCTGCAAGGATTTGCGGTCCAACTGTTGAATCAAGCTGTCCAGCTGTGGAATGATCTCGGGAATGTCGCGAATGATCAGGGTGTTGGTGCGATCGTCTCGAATCAACTCCCCTCGATCGGAAAGGAACTGTTTGAGCGTGGGCTCAAGGTCCGCAGCTTTGGCGTAGCTCAACTGCCGCGTGACCGTAATGGGTTCAACGACCTCTTCTCGCGCCTTGGCCAAGCTCGCCAGCTCCTGCTGTTCTTTTCTGAGCGTCTCCAGGGTAGCGATCCGTAAAACGTTCCCCTCCAGGGTGCTGCCCAACCCGTTGTTCTTCAAAACCAGGTCAAGCACCTGATCCCAGGGAACATCCAGCAGCGCCAGGGTGACGGTGCCGCCTACCTTCGGATCCAGGACAATGTTCAACCCGCTGATCTCGTGGATAAGCCGGAAGAAGTCCTTCAGATCAACGTCTTTGAGATTGACGGAAATCGGCTCGCCGGTGTAAGCCGTGGCGGATCCCGCCCCCTCTCCCGAGGGCGCCTGTTGCAGGGCACGAGTTGCCAGTGAAGCCATCGCGGGAACGGCAGTTGTCGGTCCCGGGCGAATCACCGCGGGCACCAGCGCAACCGATTCTGCTACCGCAGCAGGCGGTAGAGAAACTACGGTAGGCGCCAGCGATGCCAGCAGGACCGGCTGCGGCTTGGCTTCCGCCTGGTTGGGGGAGGCCTCGTCTGCCGTAGCCGCAACCGTGGGCGCCGGCTCAGCCGCAGCGAGCAAACTCTGGGGGGGTGCCGTCGCGACTTCGGACTCCGGCTCAGAAGCAACCGCTACGGGCGCGGCCGGCTGCAATTCACGCGCGGCGGGCATCGATTCCGCTGACAGCGCCTCCGACAAGACCAAGCGCAGCCCCTGGGGCGTGGTATCCACCTGATAAGCAATCATCCTGGTGAGATCGACCACCAGACGAGTGATGGGCGGATCAGCCTTGAACTGTGCCACGCGGATACCGAGCACGGGAGGCTGGTCCACAGAAATTTTGCGCCGACGCGCCACCAAGATGCTCTGGGGCAGGTCGAGCACCAACCGGGGAGGATTTTCGAGTTTCAGAGTTTCATAATCCAACGCGGCGCTGGCCACCACATCCACGATTACGGCCCCCGCTTTCTGGTGGACAATCACGCGGCGTACCCAGACCGGACGGCCAGAGGCCGGCGGCGCCGACTCCGCACCCGGGGCGGCGCCGGAAGGTTGCGACGGAACCGCAGCCGAAGCTTCCGCGCGCGGGCTGCCCGAGCCGGGACAGGAGAGGGTAAGCGCAGAAGGAGTAAGCTGAGCAAGCTCTACCGTGCAGGCGCGACTCAAGCTCACGTCCAAGCGCAACACTTGGCGTCCGTCGGCATTACGGAACGGCAGCAAACGGTATTCGGATAACCAAGGCAAGCTGCCGGCCTGCTGCTGCGCACTCGCGTCCGACACCACTCCTGCCAGGTCAACAATCAAGTGGCGCTCGTGCGGCTGATAGGAGGTAAAGGTGAACGGCCCGGAAGCGCGCACCTCCAGTGAGGTGCCCGCAGGCTGCTCCGCCGGGGCCACCGCCAGCAGACGCACGGGGTTTCCCGGCGCAGCCGGGGCATCGGCAGCACGCAGCCCCATGGTGCTGAGTCCTGCCAACAAGATGGCGAACCAAAGTCCGCTCCACAGCTTCCGCGTCATTGCTCTGCTCCTCAACGGGTGGTCCCGGTTGCTTCTGTCGTTAATAGCTTTACTACCCTGCGCTCGTATTTCCGACCGAAGGCGTCTGAGGCTCTCTCTCGAAAAACTACGCCGTCCTCCAGGATTTCAGCGACGTAGCCGTCGAACAACTCATCCCGCACGCGCAGGAAAAAGGCGCGGTTGCGGCCTCGCATATTGACGACGGCCACCCGGGCGGTGGGCGTAACAACAATTCCATCCACCGTCAGTTGCGAGATCACCAGGCCGCGTTTCCCCGGGGGAAGCGCCTGCTTGATCATGTCCTCGGGGCTCACCAGCAAACTCCGGAAGGGATCGCGCAGGTTGACCGGCTTGCGTGGACGGCTTTGCTTTGTTTTCTGGGGCGCCGACCCTTGCGCCTGAACCGGCAAACCCAGCAAACCCACGCACAAGCCAGCGGCGGCCAGCAGCGCGCCAGTGCGCCTCCAACCCAAGTTGTCACCCAGCAGGTTTCGCATGGTTCGCATGGTTCTCTCCTTCTTCCCTACCTCCGGCCCGCCGGTGGGGCCGCCGCCGCCAGTTCTTCCGGCGAGGGAGTAAAATAGGTGGTCACCGTGCATGATCCTCCCACGGTCGTCCCGGGAGCATAATCATACTTGCTGCTGCGACCTTCGAGGCCGCCCAGTTGCACGCTCGCCACGTTGACAATGCGAGTGGTGCTCCCCAACCGCTGGAAGAACTCCTTCAGGTCGTAGTAGCCGCCGTCCATTTCCACCTCAAAAGGCATCTCGGCGTAGAACTCCTTGTACACCACCGGCCTGGCGGTCAGCCGTCGGACGGACACGCGGGCGTTGGTGGAAGAACTCTGTACCACGCGCATGAAGTTGGCAGTCTGCTTTTCCTCGGGCACGAACGTCTTGGAACGCTCCAGTTGGTCTCGCAGCGCCTGCAGGCGAGTCCGGAACTCCTGGTGTTGTTGTCGCACGGCCTGCAGCTTGGCCACTTCCGCAACCAGAGCTTGCTGCTGCTGGGTCAGGCGAGCCTTCTCGTTCGAGGCGCCTTTAACCGGCAACAGCGGCGGCAGGTCAAGCATCTCCCCGGCCAAGACCACCAGCACAGCGACCACAAAGAAGAGGGCCACTTGGTAGTACCAGGGCAGCTCGCTGAACCGAAAAGCCATACGCTCTCCTTTGCCCTAACTTCCCCCGGCCGCGGCGGCTTGGCTGTCCGCCGAGGCCCCCGACGGTGCCGGCAGCGCGAAATCCGCCGTCAATGTAAACTCAAAGCTTATGGACCCTTCGCTGTCAGGCATCTGAACAGACTCCTGCAGCTCGACGTTCGAGAAAACACCGGACTGGCTCAAGTTGGTGATAAAGTCGGCCACGGCATTCAGGGAGCCGGCCAGCCCCTTGAACTCAATCTTGCCGCCCGCCTGTTCGCCCAAGGAGGTCAGCCACAGCGTCTCGGTGATGCTGACGGTGTTGCCGATCGCTTCCAACATCCGAACCGGACCGGCTTGGTTGCGCTTGAGCTCTTCGATCACCTCAATGCGGCCCCGCAGCAGACTCTGATTAGTCTCGAAGGCCTGGATTTCCTGCTGCAACTGCGCCATCTGCTGCTTCTCGCGGTTCTTCTCGGCAATCTGCTGGTTCAGGTCCTCGATATCCCCCTTGATCATCGAATGGTGAATGGTCAGGACCAAAATCGCCAGACTCACGGGGATGACGAATAGGATCAACTGCAGACGGCCCGCAATGGCCACCTGCCGCTTGACCTTGGGACGGGGCCGACCCAATAGGTTAATGCGAATCATGCTTCGTCAAAACTCCTCAGACCCAGGCCGACACAGACGGACAGCCGTGGGGCAATTTCCTGAATGTACTCATCGCTGAATTTCGCCGGGTTATAGGTGATGCGGCGGAAGGGATCGAGCTCCTCCACCGGCATCTGGAACTCCTCCCGCAACATGTCCAGCAAGCCCGGAGTGCGCGCCGCACCGCCCGCGGCGTAGAGGTGGGAAATAAGCTCGGCCCCGGCGGTGGCGCGGAAGAAGTCAAACGTCTTCTGGATTTCCAGCACCAGGATTTCGGAGACCGAACGCAGCACCGCCGACTTCTGCTCCTCGCTCACGCCCGGCATCGCCTGCCCGCGCTTGAGGTTTTCGGCATCTTCAAAACTCAGCTCCAACTCTTTCTGCAGCGCATCGGTGTACTGGTTGCCGCCGACTGAGACGTCCCGGGTGAACAGCGGAGCGCCGCCGCGGACGATGTTGATGTTCATCACGCTGGCGCCGATGTTGAGCAAGGCGACGGTCGTGTCGGGATCGGGCTCGTAGTTGACCTCGAAAGCGTTCTGCAAAGCAAAAGCGTCCACATCCACCAACGCCAGGGTGCGGCCGATCAACGCGCTCTGGTAGTTGTTGATCTTTTCGCGCTTGACCGCCACCAGCAACACCTCCAGCGCGTCGCCGGTCGGGCTGGCGCCCAGCACCTGATAGTCCAAGCTGACGTCGGCAATGTCAAAGGGAATGTACTGGCCGGCGTCGGCATACACCTGGTCCCAGAGCTCGTCGTCGGGAAGGGCGGGCAGCGTGACTTTCTTGATAATCACCGAGTGCCCCGAAACCGACGTGGCGACGTTCTTGTTCTTGACCTTCTGCGAGGTGTAGATGCGGTCAATGCTCGAGGAGACCGTCAGCGCATCGATGATGGCCCCGTCCACGACCGTTTCCGGGGAGAGAGGTTCCAGCCCTACGCTAACCAACTCGTAGCTTTCCCGGGATTTCTTGAGCTCGACCACTTTGACCGAGCTCGACCCGATATCCAAACCCACCACTGGCTTCCGTCTTTTACCGAAAAGCCCCATGCTGTTCTACCCCTTTGCCCTCCGCCGCCGATTTTTGCCCTGGACGATCTTACGCTCAATCCACCGATCTAAGATGGCCTTCTTGAATTTCCATCGATTGCCCAATTTGAATGCTGGAATCCTGTCGTTGTACACGTAGCGATACAGGGTATCGGGAGAAATCCCCAAGTAGTCCGACGCCTCCTTGATGTTCATCACTTCGCGCGGGGACACCATTGACACTCCTGCGACCATCACCGTCCTCATCCGCCCACACGCGGTGAGTCGCCTCGTGCTCAGGGAAGGCAGCGAAACTAGACTCATTCTGGCTAAAGAGCAGCAGGCTTGTCAAGTGAAATTTTGGTTTTTTTTGGGTTTTGTACTCTTTTCTTCCGGAATGCTTGTCTTTCCCCTGCAGTACTACCCCAGACCTAGTTGTTTCCACCGTGCAGCTATACGAGCCCTTGTGTTTTCGTCCATCCGTATCTCGTCCGGCCAGGGGCCGCGCGCGTAGCCTTCCGAGGCCCATTTGCGCGTGGCATCAATGCCCATGTGGGAGCCGAAATCGGGGAGGCGGGCGGCGTGGTCGAGCGTATCCACCGGCCCCAGGTGGAACTCCACGTCGCGCTCGGGGTCGATGGCGCAGAGCGCCTTCCAGGCGACCTCGCCCGGGTCGTGCACGTTGACGTCCTCATCCACCACCACCAGCACCTTGGTGAACATGGCCTGCCCCAACCCCCAAATCGCGCTCATGATCTTGCGGGCGTGGCCGGGGTAGGACTTGCGGATGGAGACAATCATCAGGTTGTGGAAGATGCCCTCGGCGGGCATGTGCACGTCCACAATTTCCGAGAATTGCAGCTTCATGATCGGCAGCAGGATGCGCTCGATGGCGTAGCCCATGAAGTAGTCTTCCTGCGGCGGCGGGCCGACGATGGTGGTCAGGTAGATGGGGTCGCGCCGGTGGGTGACGCAGGTGACGTGGAAGACCGGATAGTCGTCGGCCAACGAGTAGTAGCCGGTGTGGTCGCCGAAGGGACCTTCGCGGCGGAGCTCGTTCAAGTCCACGTAGCCTTCCAGGATGATTTCGGCGTTGGCCGGCACTTCCAGCTCCACCGTCTCGCACTTGACCAGCTCCACCGGCGAGCGGCGCAGGAAGCCGGCCAGCAGCAGCTCGTCCACGTCGGGCGGCGCGGGAACAATGCCGCAAAAAACCGTAGCCGGGTCGGCGCCGATGGCGACGGCGACTTCCAGCTTCCCTTCCCCGTAGCGGGAGCGGGCGCGGCGGAAGTGCTCGGCGCCGTGCTTCTGCGTCTGCCAGTGCATGCCGGTGGTGCGCTCGTCGAAGACCTGCATGCGATAGACACCCACGTTGCGTTTGCCGGTCTCCGGGTTGCGCGTGAAGACGAGGGGAAAGGTGATGAAGCGCCCGGCGTCCTGCGGCCAACACTGAATGATGGGGAAGTCGAGCAGCGAGAAGCCCTCGCGCTTCACTACTTCCTTGCAGGGGCCGCTCTTGACCGTCTTGGGGAAGAAGGCGCCCAACTCGCCCAGCTTGGGCAGCATCTTCAGTTTGTCCACCAATCCGCTGGGCGTCTTGAAGTCGATGAAGCCGGAGATGCGGGCGGCCACTTCTTGCAGATCGTTGACCTCCAGGGCGAGGTTCATGCGGCGGTGAGTGCCGAAGAGGTTGATGGCCAGCGGGACCTTCGAACCCTTGATGTTCTCAAACAGCAGCGCCGGCCCGCCCTGCTTGGTTACGCGGTCGGTGATCTCGGTGACTTCCAGCTTCCAATCAACTTCGGCAGTGATGCGCTTCAGCTCGCCTTCTTTTTCGAGCTTCTTCAAAAACGCGCGCAGGTCTTTGTAAGCCACGTCACTTCCCTCCCGACCGAGTACCGCACACAACCGCAAAGCGGAGGAGAATTATGGCAGGTTCAGCCGCCCCAGGCAAAACCTTCGGAAGTAGATGGCAGTGGGTCAATTCGGTCCAGCCCAGCGGTCCTTCAGGGCGAGCCCCAGCCTGCCTACCCTGCCTACCCTGCCTACCGCAGGCAGGCGCAGGCAGGCCGCTGGGAAAGCGGCACCTTCCCGGTGGCAGGGGCCACCGGGTTAGACGGGGGAGGCGAGAGTCCCAGAATTGAGAGGCCGGCGTGAAATTGGCCCGCTACCGAAGTAGATGCGTGGCTACGTTTCTCTAAGGTGGTTAAAGGCCGAGGAACTGAATGGCGGCGCCGCAGAAGGCAAGGGTGCCGCCGGCGAGCGCGTGGGTGTAGCGCTCGAGTCCGGCAAAATGCCGGGGCAAGCGCTTGACCCCGGCCGCGCACACCAGCACCGCCGCCAGCATGGTCGCCAACGTCACCGCTGCAAATGTGATCGTCACCAGCGCCACGCCCCAGTAGCTTCCCCGCGCCGCCGGATACATCAACAGCGGGATCAGCGACTCGCAAGGCCCGAAGACAAAAATCGTGAAGAGGAACCACGGGCTCAGGCGAGCGACGGATGCGGCTCGGCTCTCTCCCTCGACCGTGTGGACGTGGAGGTGGTCGCCCTGGTGTACGTGCAGGCCGACGTGCACGGTGCCGTCGGCGTGCCGGTGGAAGTGCGAGTGCGGCCGCTGGCGCGCCGCCCGTCGCAGGCCCCAGACCAGATAGACCAAGCCGAAGGCGATCAACACATAGCCAGCCACCTGGCCACGAACCGCCTGAATGGCCTCCAGGTTCGAGACCGCCAACCCCAGCGCGATTCCGGCAACGCCCAGCACCACCGAGCTCAGCACGTGCCCCACACCACAGGCCAGCGTGACCGCCACCGTCTTGGTGCGCGACCACCGCCCCGCTTGCGCCATGAACACAAACGGCAGGTAGTGGTCGGGGCCGAGCAGGGTGTGGAGGAAGCCGATGCTCGCGGCTGTCAGCGTCAGCAGCGTTAGCTCATTCGACATGACTTTTCCTCTCTGCCAGTTGGCCGGTTGGCTCACCCGCCGGCGGCGGGGACTTTTCCCGTCGCCGGCTTGGCGCAATTGGCAAAGTGCAGAACCCCCGTTCGATTTGCCCGCCCCGCCGAGGAGGCTGCAAGATTCAGCGGGGGAATAATACTCCCAGGAAGCGCTCGAGCGCAGAATTCTTAGCCTTATTTCAGCAACCAGCCTGCGGCGCGCGAGGCGGGAAAAGCCTGCCCTGCTTGCCCTGAGCTTGTCGAAGGGAGCCTGCGAAGGAAACTCACAACCCTCGGATTAGAAGTTCTCGGCTCGCTTCGTCCTACCATTCGGATTCAATCGGTTACAGCCGGAGAAGGTGCCCCTCAGTCGGGTAAATCTCCCTAATTTGGGCACAAGTGTTAGCCGCTTTATGCACCACTCGTTCAAGCGGCTGATGTCCTGTACC
This sequence comes from Acidobacteriota bacterium, assembly GCA_022571295.1. Taxonomy (GTDB): domain Bacteria; phylum Acidobacteriota; class Terriglobia; order Acidiferrales; family 2-02-FULL-67-57; genus JACZYA01. The sequence goes on from JACZYA010000001.1 coordinate 31,232, forward strand.
TAGTCTCACGGTTTCGTACGGTATTCGGCAGCAAGTGTTCCCAAGTTTGCGTCGGGATTCGCCCCACAGCCGCGCCGATGTGTACTGGCTGCCTACTTAGTCGATTTTCTTGCAGTCAATCGCTTCATGGTTTCGAGGTAGGAAAGTGCGTCTTCTCTGCGGAGTTGCAACTCTCGGAACAGATACTCAAAGACCAATCTGCTACGGTCAAATATCTCGATACATTCATCCTCCGACTTGGCGTGGATACCCTCGCTTGCCAAGTCATGCAACAGGTCAATGGGGTTTTGACTCCCACCAGGCCTCAAATGCGGGGGCAGAATCTTCGCGCCGAAGGTTACCTTGTCATCGAACCTCTTGGCCTTTTTTGCTTGCTCTATGGCTTGAAGTTCATCGGGCGCGAAGTCTGCCTCTCTCGCTGCTTCAGCCAAGAGATCAAGGATGTCATTCATGCGGTTTTCTACAACTCTTCGGAGATAGGCCAAAGCTCCGAGGCCGTAATTGAAGTTACGGCACCTCAAAGCCTTCTTGTACAGGTCAAGATCATGCGTGTCGAGTTTCCTCTCCAATTCCTTGGGCAGACGGTCTTCGAGAGGTGGATATTGCCCGACCTTCATAAACTCCGTAATGCCGTCGCTCCCGGTCGCCCAGTAGAAGTAGTACCGAACGCGCTCGTTTTCGCAGTTTCGGCAGGAGTAGGAACAGTCCTCGAACCCAGTTTTGTGGTTAGAACCGGCGTAAATGTAAGTTTCCCACCACTGGTCTTTCCGGCACCTGGGGAAAAAAAGGGAGATGATTTTTGGCAGCGCCACAGTATGACCACCGCCGGTATATTTCAGAGGGCGGTAAAGCGGCCACTTTTCGAGCGCCTCACGCACTTTCGCTTCCGCCTCTTTGTCTGTGACCTGCTGTGCCATAACTGTCGTATGGTACCACTCCAAAGCACAGGGAAAGAAGGGGGATAGGGGTAGAAAATCATCAGGAAGCGAGCGCGCGTTGACCTCGCGTTAGGAGCGTGTGCGTAAAATAATTCAAAACTGTGGAAAAAAACTCCCATGATTAAACCAAAGGAGTAGAGCGATGGAAGGGGCCCCGTTCCGCCTCGGCGATTTCTGCGAGAAGACATTGGCTGTGCTCAAAGATCGTTGCCGGGAAACTTTCAATAAGGCCTCTTCCTTTTACGCTCCGTTTCTCGCCACGCTGGAATTTGAAATCGCACGGTGATCTGGCAGTGCGGGCGGGCGACGGCCAGGACCTCCGCCATGGTGATGGCAGCGTCCATCGCGCTACCGCCACTGGCATGAACTTCCCGGAGTAGGTTCCCCACTGGGTTTGTGATATAGGAGCACGTTCAACCTTGAAGGAGAAACTAACGTCATGAGTTTAGGGCGGCTGGAACCCTTAGGGCTCCTAACGATGCGAGTTGGATTCGGACTGCTTCTGGCCTTGCGTCATGGTTGGGGCAAGGTGGTGGGGGCTTATGGCCATCTGTTCCTGGATCAGGAGTGGGGCTTCGTACATGGGGTTGAGCAGATGGGCTTCCCTGTGCCTCTTTTCTTCGCCCTCTGCACGGCGCTGGCTGAGTTTGCCGGTGGTTTGTTCTTGGCGTTAGGGCTATTCACACGTTACGCTGCTGTTTTTGTCATCATAAACATGAGTGTAGCCGTCACAAGGCACCTGCTTACGAACATGCGCTATGAACTAGCAACGCTTTACCTGATTGTGGCCGTTTTTCTGCTGATCCGTGGCGCAGGTAAACTGTCTTTGGATAGTCTGCTTGGAAAGAGCACGGGCAGATGAGCGCCAGCCTGCCAGCTCCATTCTGGTGCGAGCGCTGCTGTTTTACTATTGCCTGGTTCTGCGTGGGGCGAGATCGAAAATACCACGCGTGTCTTGGCCGCAAGCCGTGAAGACGAACGGGGGCCGCCTACCGGGCTTCTAGCGCCCGCTGCACAAACATCTTCCGGGCGGCTTCGAACTGGCTCAGGACGTGTTGCTTTTCTTTTTCCGAGCGCCAGCCGGGATGCTCCTCTGCCAACTTAGCGACCGCATCGATCCAGCGGACAAAATACTCGGCATCCGCACGGGAGCGGATAGGCTCTTTGCCGGCATAAGCATAAATGGGACCCGTTTCGGCGAAGGGGTAGCGGTCATCTGTTGGGTGCACCGGGCGACTGCCGTAAGCGCGCAGCGTGAACCAGCCGCTGCGCTCGATGGTTTTCTCCAGCCGAAACTCGGCGCTTTTCCCACCCTCGGCAAGGGGAATAGTTGCTATGACCTCGCCATTGTGGAGAATCTCCAGCTTCTCAACCGCGACGATGCTTTGCATCCGGCCGCGGAGGATCACCGGCCCGCCTTTGGCCGGCAAGTGAGTTTCCTCGCCCAGGCCTGCGTCATTGACAGTGAATTCCAGCAGAGGGCCATTGGTAACAAAAGTTTTGCCTTTGCGAATTGCTTCCACCCATAAGTCGTAGTCCAACTGTGGACCCAAATAGGCGTAGGTACGGTTGGCGCCGATCAAGGCTGCGCGATGCAGGTCGCTGATGGAGTCCTCCCCGGCAGTCGCCGAAATCTTAAAACCACAATTCAATATGCGATGCCAAACGCGGGTGGTGCTCAAGTGGTCGGAGCCGGACATCAATTCCAAATAGTCCACCACGCCCAGGGCCACATCGATGGGGAAGCCGCGCGCCCGGCCGTAGCCACGCGTGGCGAGATCGCTCACATCAAAGGGATGCACGTACCCGCCAATGGCTCCTTGTCGGCGGGCGAGGCGAAACATGTCGGTGTTGCTGGGGTAAAGGCTTTCGATGGCGGTGCCCTCATAGCCGGTCGTAAAAGGCGAGATGAGGTGCTCCTTCAAGTTGATGAAAGAGATATGTCCGTAGAAAGGCGGGCGATACTCCTGGTTGAAATAGAGAAGCCGATCCGGGGTCGAGGCCGGGTCCAGGGCGCCCCGAAAGTGGCCGTAATCCAAAATGCGGTTGTCTTTGTTGGCGATGAGCTCGCCGATAACAGCCGTGTCCTCTGCCGCGGCCATGAACATCAAGTTTTCCGGGGTGTTGCGCAAGTTGCCGCCGTAGTTCATGTGCACGTGGTTGCTCCCGCTGTACCAGCCTTGGCGGGCAAGATTGGCCACCCGCACTAATGTCAGCGTGGCAGACGTCACCGAATCGGCTTGAATCGTCACCTCTTGGGCCGCGGGCCGGTATTCAAAACCTTTCACCGCTTCCACCCGCATACGGCCCGGGGGCACGCGCAGAGTGAAAGTACCGTCGGTATGAAACAAATGCTCCCGCAGGCGTCCTATGCGATGGTAGGCATTGTCCGGGGCGTAGGTCTTCCCGTCGCTTGCCTGCGCGTAGATACGGGCGGGGGTGGGTTGCCCGGTCGCAGCATCCACCACCCGCACGCGCAACCATCCCATCGGGCGCTTATAGCGTTTCTCTCGAATCTCAATTTTCTGCTCGCGCCCGCCGAATGTTTCCAGAATGCGAATGTCGGTCAAACCATGCTGGTTCGAAACGTAGGCGATACGGTGGCCGTCCGGAGACCAGCGGGGATGGAAGTGATCCCAGTCTCCGAAGGTCAGTTTGTAAGGTTCGCCGCCATCCGCAGGCAAAACGAAAAGGTTGTTGTGCTCACCCCCGAGGTGCGCGCTATAAACGATGCGTGCCCCGTCAGGTGACCAATCGGGCCGGGTGCGGTAGAGAGTTTCTTCGCGATGGATGACCGTGGCGGTGGCGAAGCCGTCGGCCTCCGCCGGGAAACGCCAGAGGGCGCCCGAGCCCAGAGGAATCCCTCGGTTGGAGAGTCCGATCAGTTCCTGGCCGTCGGGCGACCAGGTGGGTTGGATGTGCAGGTCATACAAACCAAAATAGAGCCGGCGGGTATGGTAAGGGTTGTCCTGTGTGACTTGAATCGGTTCCCCGGCCTGCCCATTCTCGATCGGCAGGATAAAAATGTTGAACCAGCCATTCGGGGAGGTGGAAACATAAGCGATGCGCGTTCCGTCGGGCGACCACCTCGGGTCAAGGTTTAGATGGGAGCCGTTGGTCAAGGGCCGGGCTTCTCCTGTTTCCACATCGAGCAGCATCAAGTTGATGTTGCGAGTGTCCTCTTCGGCGGTGTAAACAATCCACCGGCCATCGGGCGACCAGTCGGGCGAAGAATCGTAGGTGGGTCCGGCGGTCAATTCGTACGCCACATTCTCTCCCAACGTGATTTTCCAGAGCGACCCGTGCATGGAAAAAGCAAGCTCTTCGCCCGTGGGCGACCAGGCAGGGTAAAAGGGTGTGCTGCTGGGCGGGGGCAAGTAGTAGTTACGCAGGTAATTCCCGCCGGTCTTGGCAGCGGGAAATGCGGGAGGAATTTGAGCGACAGCCGCTAAGACAAAACTATTGAAGAGCAGCCCACACGCAAGCAGCATGAGCCGATCGGTTTTCCTCTTCTTCTCTTTCTTCTCTTTCTTCTCTATCACAGCACACCTCGTGCGAAATTTTTCCTTTTATGCCGGCCCAGACTATCACTAACCAAAGTTAGCGAGTGAGATTGTCCCGGTCGGTTCAACCCCGGCCGCGGCCAACCCGAGAGATCATTGCTCAATTTCTTCGTGAACGGGCGCCACCGGAATTTCAGCAGGCTCAGGAGCGGGCTCGCGCAGAGTGATGAATTGGTTGGCGCGTACATCGCGCAGAACAGACGTGGCCCCGCTCGGCCACCGGATTTGAATTTCGTCCACCTGCGCAGCCTTCCCCAGCCCGAAGTGCAGGCGCGGGTCGTGGCTGCCGAGGTAGCTGTCGCCGCTATGCACTTCGCGCAATTGCCACTGCGAGCCGGTCCGCAGCCGCACGCGGGCGCCCACGGCGTCGCGGTTCGATGCCGTTCCCACCAATGTTAGGGTGAGGAAATTCAGCTTGGGGCGAACCCGATTCCAGAGCAGCGTGGGTGGTTCGTCCAGATTGGTAATGATGATGTCAAGAGCACCGTCGTTGTCGAGGTCGCCCCAGACGGCGCCGCGACTGACCGCCGGGGGCACGCCCAACCCGTCTTTGGCCACTTCTTGAAACCGTCCGTTGCCGAGGTTGTGAAACAACTGGCTGCGTTGCCGGTAGCGCTGGGAGCCAGCGCTGGTGTCGATCTGCGGATATACGTGGCCGTTGACGACGAACAGATCAAGCCAGCCGTCGTTGTCCACGTCAAAAAAGAAAGTGCCCCAACCCACGTAAGGGATAGTGGCAGGCCCTAAGCCTGCCCGGAAGGTGTTATCCAAAAAGTTCATTCCACCTTCATTGCGGTAGAGTGTATTGGTGTCATCGGCGAAATTGGTTACGTACACTGCAACCTCTCCCTTGTTCTCATAGTCGCCACACGCGACGCCCATCCCGCTTTGCTCTTCTCCCTGCGCACTCACCGCAACACCGCTCAGGAAGCCTGTTTCTTCAAAGCTTCCGTCACCTCGATTGCGGTACAGGTAATTCGGGTTGGTATCGTTGGCCACGTACAGATCGGGGCGGCCATCGTCATCGAAGTCGCACCACATGGCGCCCAAACCGTAGTATTCCTCGGTATCGCTGACGCCGGCTTCCTGGCTCACGTCAGTGAAGGTTCCGTCGCTGTTGTTGCGAAAAAGCGTGTCCCCCGCGCCCGGCAAACCCGAGGGGCCGCACATCACCGGAACACCTTCGTGCAGGCAGCCCCGGCCGCCGGCCATGGTGCCAAACTCGGTGCTGCCGGGCTCGGGCAAGTTCGTTCGGTCCAATTCAATGTAGTTCGCCACGAATAGGTCGAGCGATCCGTCGCCATTGAAGTCCGCCCAGGCCGAGCCCGTGGACCAGCGGGGATCGTCCACTCCTGCGGTGGTGGTGGCGTCCTCAAACCGTCCATTCCCCAAGTTGCGGTAGAGGATATTGGGACCATAGTTGGCAGTATAGAGGTCAGGCCAACCGTCGTTGTCGTAGTCAGCCACGGAGCAACCGAATCCCCAACTGCCGTTGCCTGCCACCCCGGTTTCCTGGGTGACGTCGCGGAAGGTGCGGTCACCCTGATTGCGGAAGAGCGCATTGCGCAGCCCGGAGTCAGACCCGTTCCGAAAGCTCTCGACCGTCCCGCCGTTGACGAGATAGACGTCCAAGAGGCCATCCTGGTCATAGTCAATCAGGCAAACGCCTCCGCCCATGGCTTCAAAGATGTAGTGCTTGTCCGCGGACCCGCTAACCAGGGTGAAGGCGCGCAGCCCGCTGGCTTCCGTTCCATCCTCGAACGCGATCTCGAGGGTGTCACCTTGGCTAGTGGCGCTCTGCGCACAGGGCAGCAAACAGACCGCGAGTGGCAGCCCACAGGTTAGGAGGGAAATTAAGCGCATGGGTTTCTTACCCTAGCATCCAGTTCTTGATCCTGCAATAGACTCAGACAGCAGTCGGCAGGATACTACTAAGCGGTTAGATTCAGACCGGTCAAGGATTGCAGACCCGCAGGATTTGTTCTAGTCTGGTTGTCTTCTTTGTTACCGGGGAGCGCCAAGCGAGGGATTTGTGTTGAGAGCAGCCCAAAGCAGAACTGGTTTTCCTATCGTCCGCCTGCGGGTGGTCGCAGGAGTTGGGGTGGCTTTGCTGCTGGCCTTTGCAGGACAGCTATTCCCGGCACAGTCCCAGCAGTTGCCGAGGCAAGCGACCGACCAGTTTCGGCAGGCCATCGAACACCTGCGCGCACAGCACTATGCGGCAGCCGAACCGTTGCTGAGCCAGCTTGTGCGCCAGTTTCCGGAGCACGTTGACTTGCAGGAAGCTCTGGCCATCGTGCTGGCCGCGCAAGGAAAGTCCCAGGCGGCGCTTCCGCATTTCGAGAAGGTGGTGCAATTGAAGCCGGACTGGGCGCGGGCGCGACAAAACCTGGGCGCCCATTACCTTCAGCTCGGAAACTTGGCCGCAGCCGAGCGCGAGTTTCAGCAGGCGCTTTCGCTTGAGCCGGATAACGCCAACGCCCATTTCAATTTGGGGTCGCTCTACTTGTCCCAGCAGCAGTTCGGCGACGCGCTGCCCCACTTGCAGCGCGCCTACCAGCGCCAGCCCGACAGGGCTGAGAACGCCTACAAACTGGCCCTGTGCTACTTCTTCCTGCGCCGGCACGAGGAAGCCGGCAAGCTGCTGGCGGCGCTGGAGCCGCAGGCGCGGGAACAGGCTGAGGTTCTGCTCCTTCTGGGGCTGAATCACGCAGCGCTCGGGCACGAGGCGGACGCGAAAAGCGCTTTCGACCGGGCGCTCCGCCAACTGCCCTCTTCCCCCGAAATCTACGAGACTCTGGGGCAGATGTTTTTCGGGCTGGGCCTGCACGCCGAGGCCGTTCCGGTGTTCGAGCGCGCTTTTGAGAACAATCCTGACTCCTACCCGGTGGCGTATGCCCTGGCGCTGGCGTACCAGGGAGCCGGCCAGTGGGAGAAGGCTCGCAGTGCGGCGCAAAGGGCTTTGGAGAAATGGGAGACCGCCGATCTGCACCACTTGCTGGCAGGAGTGAACGAGGAATTGGGGAGCTACGTCGAAGCGGTGCAGCACTTCCGGCGAGCCGCCGAGATTGATTCCTCTGAGCGCAATATCTATGACCTGGGGTATGAGTACCTGGTTCATTGGACGTGGGACGAAGCCGCCGCCGTATTTGAAAGCGGCTTGCGGTTATATCCCCAATCGGAGCGCCTCTGGTTGGGGTTGGCTGCCTCCTCCTACTCGCAGGGAGATTTCGATCAGGCTCTCCAAACCCTGTTGCGGGCTGCCGAGGCGGCGCCCGACAGCGTCATGCCCTACAACTTTATGATTGCCGCCTTCCCACGGGCCAGCGGCCATACCGAAGCCGTGCAGCAGCGGCTGCGGCAGTTTCAGCAGCGGCATCCCGACAATCCCTGGGCCAACTACTACTACGGTTTCAGCCTCGCCCAGAACCCTGGCCGGAGTCCGAACGAAGAGGAATTGGCAGAAGCAGTGCGGTTGTTCCGGCGAGCCATTGCCCTACAGCCGGACCTGTCGGAAGCCCACTACCAACTGGGCCTGCTCCTGTTCGAGCAGCGGCAGTGGCGCGAGGCGGTCCCTGCACTCGAGGCGGCCGTCAGAGTCAAGCCGGACTTCGTGGAAGCCCACTACCGGCTGGCGCTGGCCTATCGAAGGACGGGAAGCTCCGCCGAGGCGCAGGCAACCCTGGCCCGCTATCGGGTGCTGAAAGAAAAGCGGGATGCAGAACTCGACCGCCGCACCGCGCAAACCACCAAGTTCATCTACAAGCCCAAGCCGTAGCAGGAGAAAGATTGACCGACCTAGTCACAGCCGGAGAGTTCTACTTCGATCTGATTTTCCATCACCTCCCGCGCCTGCCCCGTTTGGGCGAGGAATTGAAGACGGAAAACTTCGGCCTGGCGCTGGGGGGCGGCGCGGTGATCACGGCGTTGACAGCCGCCCGGCTGGGTCGCACAGTCGATCTCGTCAGTGTCATCGGCGACAGCGCGCTTGATTGGTTTGCGCGTGCCGAGCTGAAGCGGGCGGGGGTCGGTACGAAATACCTGAAGGAGAAAAAGAATACCATAGGGGGCCTGACGGTCGCGGTTTCGGTGCGGCGCGACCGCTACTTCCTGACTTATCTCGGTGCCAACCTTCTGGTGGAGCGCTACCTGCTCTCGTCCTCGGTGCGCAAGCGGCTGGGCCGGGCGCGGCATGTGCACTTTGCGTTGTCGCCGCGACGCTGGGAGCCGTTCTCCCGGCTGGCAGCATGGTTGCGGGGCCGCGGCGTCACCACCTCTTGGGACCTGGGCTGGAACCCGGAAACGGCGCGGCAGCCGGGCTTTCGTCGCTTGAACGCTTTGCTGGATGTTGTCTTCTTCAACCAGGACGAAGCGCTGCGGTATTCGGGTCGGTCAACCCCGGCAGCAGCCCTGGGCCGCCTGGCTCAGCCCGGCCAGTGTGTTGTGATCAAGCTCGGAGCCAGGGGAGCGGTGGCCATTGGGCCGGACGGCCGCCGGCGACGGGCCCGCGGCCTGAAGGTGCGGGCCATCGAAACCACCGGTGCCGGTGATGCCTTTAACGGCGGCTTCCTGCACGCCTGGGTTCAGGGAGCCGACCTGGCCGCTTGCTTGCGCACGGGAAATATTTGCGGCGCGCTTTCCACTCGGGTTCCGGGCGGGAACGCCGGCACGCCCACGCGCGCGGAACTGGCCCGCCATTTGAGGAGACTTCGATGAAAGTAGCCGTTCTGGGCGGTGCCGGCACGCGCGTGCCGCTGCTGGTGCTGGGGTTGTTGCGCTTTCACCAAGAGTTGCGCACCGAGGAGGTGGCGCTGTGGGATGTGAACAATGAGCGCGGGCCCGCCATCGAGCGCCTGTGCCGGGCGCTGACCCGGCGCTACCAGATTCCGCTCCGGATCCATTCTGCCCGCACGGTGGAAGAGGCGCTGGAAGGAGCCGCGTTTGTTATTTGCAGCATTCGAGTGGGGGGCGCAGCCAGCCGCATCGCGGATGAGACCATTGCTTTGTCCCACGGGGTCTTGGGGCAGGAGACGGTGGGTCCGGGCGGTTGGGCGATGGCGCTACGGACGATTCCACCCGTGCTGGACTACGTGCGCACAATGGAGCGGGTTGCGCCGCACGCATGGCTGCTGAATTTCACCAACCCGGTCGGCATTGTTCTGCAAGCGGTGGTTGGGTGCGGCGGCCAGCGCGTCATCGGCGTGTGCGACACGCCCCGGGAGATGTTCGAATTAGTGGCCAAGGAGTTACAGGTGGAGAGCCGCGAGGCATTCTTCGATTACTTCGGCTTGAACCACCTGGGTTGGGTGCGACGCGTGATGGTAAACGGGCGGGACGTGCTGGCTCCGGCCTTCGCGCAGCCGGAGCGACTGGCGCGCTTCTATCACGTGCCGCTGTTCGAGCCCGCTTTCCTGCAAGAGCTGGGCCTGTTGCCGAGCGAATATGTGTATTTCTACTACCGCAGCCGGGAGGCGGTCGAGAAGATTCGCGCGCAGGCGACCACCAGAGGCAGGATGGTGGATGAGCAGGAAAAAGAGCTGTTTGCGCAGTTGGGAAGCAACGGCGACGATCCAGAGAAAATCCTGCCGGCCTACGAAAACTATTTGGTGCGTCGCGACGCCACCTACTTCCGCCTCGAAACCGGCGCCGCCGTCCGCGAGCAGGACGTGGAAAAAGCCCGGCGGGAACTTTACGAGCGGGCGGCCGGGTACGAGCGCATTGCCGTGGACGTCATGCGCGCCATCCGCACCAATCAACCTATGGTGATGCCGGTGGACGTGGCCAACCAGGGTTCGATCGAAGGGTTGGCCGCCGAAGACGCGGTCGAGGTGCCCTGCGTCATTGACGGCAACGGCGCGCACCCGCTGGCGGTGGGAACGTTGCCAGCCGCGGTGCGCTCTCTGTTCTTACAGGTGAAGGAGTATGAGCGGCTGACGGTGCAGGCGGCGGTGGAAGGCTCAGCCGCGCGCGCGGCGGAAGCCCTGGCGGCCAACCCGCTCGTCGCCGACCGGTCGCTGGCGGAGAAGATGACAGCAGAGTACCGGGCCGCCCACCGGCCCTGGCTCGACTACCTGCGCTAGAGCCTCTGATTTCCTGCCTGCTGGCGTTTCCTTACTTTATCTCTTCATCCCAGCCGGATGGTCACTCATGGCCAAGTGGGCAGATTTTCCGGTCCCGGTATGTGATTGTGGGCCATATAGTTCCCCCAGGTGGAGGGCTTGGCGCCCATCTGCAACTCCAAGCGGCCACCGCGTGCGATCTCTGCATGCAGCAACCAAGCGCGGCTCAAAGGTTGGCCGTTGAGCCGTGCCGACTGCACGTATTTGTTGGTCTCTGACGTCTCGGAGGCTTCTATGATGAAAGTCTTGCCTCCCCCCAAGTCTATGCGTGTGCGGCGAAAAATCGGACTGCCAATGTAATAGTAGGGCTGCCCGGCATTGGGGTAGAGTCCGATGGCGCCCCACACATACCACGAAGACATTGTCCCTGCGTCGTCGTTTCCGGGAAGGCCGTCACGCCCGGTGCCATACTCGGTGGCCAGCAGGTGCCGCACACGCTCGGCGGTGCGGTCAGGCCGTCCGGCGTGGATATACAAGTAGGGCGCGAGGATGTCGGGCTCGTTCCCCTGATTGTAGATTCCCTGATCGAAGAACTGGTCGAGCCATTGCAGGAAGCCGCGCTCGCCACCCAACAGGAGAATCAGAGCCCGCACATCGTGCGGGACGTAGGTGGAATACTGCCAGCCGTTGCCTTCGTAGAAGGGCGCCTCCCAGTAGCTGTACTGCTTATCGGGATAGCCGTGCGTGCGCGAGAAGGGCTCCAACCAGCGGCCATCGGCGTAGCGGGGCCGGACGGAGCGAATCTCCGGGTCCCACAAATTCATCCAGTTCTTGGATCGTTCCAGGTATTTGCGATATTCCTCCATGTGACCCAGGGCCTTCGCCACCTGCGCAAGGCAGAAGTCGTTGTAAGCGTATTCCATGGTGCGCGAGGCCGAGCGGGCGTGCCTGAGGCTCAGGTAGCCCAGCCGCTTGTACTCAGCCACTTCGCGCCCTTCGTGCAGCGGGCGCGGGGAGTCAACCTCGGCATTCTTCACCATTGCCTCATAGGCTTTTTGGTAGTCGATGCCGGTCAGGCCTTTGGCCAGCGCATCGGCAATCAGGACATCGCTGTTTGAGCCCCCCTGGGTCATGCCGTTGGCGCCGGCGATGCGCGCGTCGGGCATCCACCCGGTGTGCACGTAGGTGTCGATGAGCGAGCGCACCATGTCCCGCTGGCGTTCGGGCTGAATCAGCGTGAGCAAGGGGTGGAGCGTGCGGAAGGTGTCCCAGAGGCAGTAGAAGTCCTCGTAGTGCGGCTCGTCCGACTCCCACCAGACGTTTTCTCCCGTCAGATCGTGCGGCATGAAGTGGGAGTGATAGAGGGCGGTGTAGAAGATTTTGCGCTGTGCTTCAGTCCCGCCTTCCACCACCAACTTTCCGAGCGCTTGTTCCCACACTGCCTCCGCCTGACGTCGCACGGCATCAAAGTCCCAATCGAGAATCTCCCCTTCGAGATTGGCGCGCGCTTTTGCGATGCTTACGAAGGAGACGCCGACCTTCAGGCGCACAACCTGATCGCGCCGGGTGTCGAAGGTGGCAAAGGCGCCCACGCGTTCGCCCTGGGCAGAGGTCGCCCCCTGCTGGAACTTCTCTCCCTTCCAGGTACCGGCGGCGGTGAACGGCCGGTCGAACTCAGCGGCGAAGTGCAGGGTGTAGGGCGCGGGATTCCACCCGCCGGTGAAACGCCCGGTGCCTTCGATGCGATTGGGAGCAACGACGCGCACCGTGCAATCCAGCGGCTTCTGGCTCCACGGTCTTTCACGCCGCCCCGGACGAACCACGGAACTCACATCGATCAGTATGTGAGCCTGCTTCGTGGGCGGAAAAGTGTAGCGATGCATCCCGGCCAGGCGGGTAGCTGTCAATTCAGCGCTGACATCGTGCCGCGTCAACGTCACACTGTAGTAGCCGGGCGAAGCCGTTTCCTCCGCCTTGGGCGAGCCGAGATCGGTGGTTCGCAATTTGCCTACAATTGGGGTAGTGAGAAAGTTGCCGTACTTGCTGGCGCCGCCCGTACCGCTGACATGCGTATGGCTGAATCCGATAATTTCCTCGGTTGATCTGTAGCCGGAGGTTCCGTGCTTAGTCGTGTCAGGGCTGAGGCTGACAAAACCGAAAGGGACTCCCGCCCCGGGCACAATGTTGCCCCCTTTGTCCACGCCGATGAATGGGTCTGCCTGTGCGACCAGCGGGTGTGGTGCAACCGGCTCCTTACTCCTGAGCGGCGCGTCAGCCACAGGCACAGCAAAGATGAGTATCGAGACGAGAATGCTAAGCTTCCTCATGGCAAACCCCTCCTCCCCGGCTTGCGGCCGCCGCGCTGACCATCCCGGTTCTGCTCCACTGTGTTCTCTCTTGCAAGTACGGGAACTTTACCTTCAGGTGATCCTACGCTTTGTACCCATTCAGGTGGATTGTCAAGCAGACCTCCTCGCCTTCCATTCGGAAGCGAGTTGGGGCGACTTTTATGTTTTCGGCGGGCGTTTTTCAATTCATGCTTGCCCAGTCCAATGCTCTCTCCAGCAGGTGGCTACGCCCTGCTGGAGTTGGAGTGGCGGCTTGTCCGAGTTTGCCTGACTGCCCGGTTGTGTCTAGTGGCCGGTGTCGCCGTCTCCTTGTTCGGCCAGGGTTTTGCGCAGGGAGATCATGTTGGCGTAGAGGCGGAAGGCCCCGGGGACGGCGTGGGGCAGCTGCCGGTACCAAGCATAGGCGCTGTAGATGTAAACCCCCTTGCCGTAGGGTGCATAGACCCAGCCACCCTTCTGCGGTTCCTGGTTCTGGTCGTGGGTTTCCAGCAGCGGGGTGTAGCGCTCGTCCCAGGTCTTGAGGAACTTGGAGCCGCGCTCCTCCACCCAGTCGTCAAAGTCCGCCAGCGTAATCTTGTTGGGGTGGTTGAAGAGGGGGTTGTCAGGAGCCAGGATGGTGACGGGGGAGTCCTCTTCGCTGACTTCCTCCGGCCGCCGGGTCTGGGTGTAGGGGTAGGGTCCGTAGTTGTTGTCGTACTCCGGCGTCTGGTACTGGACGATCAAGACGCCGCCGTTCTTGGCGTAGTCGAGCAGGCGGCCATTGTAGGTCTTGACGTCGGGCCGCACGGCGTAGGCGCGTACCCCCAGGATGATGGCGTCGTAGCCCGACAGGTCGGCGGTGGCCAGGTCGGCCGGCCCCAGCATGTCGGGGCGGATGCCCAGCAGCTCCAGCGACTGCGGGATAGTGTCGCCTGAGCCCATCACGTAGCCCAGCCGCAGCCCCTCGGCCACCTGGACGTCCACGCCCCGCACGTGGTGGCGCGCAGGGGTGTAGAGGTTGAAGCGGCCCAAGTCGCGCGCGGTGATGGTGATGTAACCCTCGCTGTATTCCCGCCCCTGGTATGTGGCCACGGCTTCCAGCGTGTAGGCCTGCTTCTGCAAACCGGCCGGGACCGAGAGCGTGAAATCGTAGGAGGCTTCTTCGTCCTCCTTGGCGAAGGAGAAGGCGATCGAGGCGGGTGTGCTCTGCCAGCCCGAAGGCAGCCGCAGCCGCACCGTGCCTTCGGCCGCGCCTTTGGCGTTGCTGTGCACCACCACCGAGACCTTGTACTGCTGCTGGCCCAGCGGAATGATGCCGTGCTCGCCGCTGAAGCGGACGCTGAGAGCAGGCACCACCGTCAACGGCGGCCGCAAAGCGCCGTAGGTGGGGTCGCGCCGCAGGATGCGCAGCGGCTCTTTTACTTTGATGGAGGTGCCCGCTACCTCCAGCTTCACCACCCCCCAGGCGGGCGGCGGCGGGAAGGAACGGGTATGGTGCTGGGGCTGGTCGATTTGGTAGACGGCTTCTTCAATCGAATCGCGGTGCCAGTAAGGACGGGTGGGTTCGGCCTGCTGGCTGAGCTGGAGGCGGAAGCGGGCAGAGAGTACATCGTTATAGCCCAGCGGGCTCAACTCCACCGTCTCGGCAGTGGCTTGCCAACTCTCCGGAACACGAATCTCGACCGCGGTGGGAGTGACCTCAACCGAGCTGCGATTCACCAGCCGCACGCTGGCGGCAAAGTTCTGCCCCGGAATGGCGTGGTTGAAGGTGTCGGGGGTGACGAAGGCGGCAAAGGGCCCGGTGGGCAGGTTGTCGGGCTGCACGGTGACTTCCAGATCCAGCGCCAGGGCCTTTGCGAGGGCGTGCTGGAACTGCTTCTCCTTGCGCTTGAGGAGAAAGAGGACGTGGTCGCGGCCGGCCTCGTCCAGACTGGACTGCTTTACCTCCGCCCTGAGGGAGCGGGTGGCATTCAAGCCTGCGGCCAGCGAGGGAACCGGCGCTGCCAGCGCGCCGGGGTCAAAAGCTGCCACGGCCGCTTCGACCGAATCGCTGATGGCGGCCAGGCCGTCCTTCAGCCAGGCAGGGGGATGGCTGCCAGCGGAGGCGGCGATCCCGGCCAGGCTGATGTCGAGCCCGTCAAAGAATGACTTCTCCTGCTCGGGACTGTTCCCGGACTCTGCTGTGGCCAGCAGCCGGTAGTAAGTTTTGTAGGAACCAGCCGCCGCTGGCCGGCTGCCAGCCCCCTGCGAGCGTTGGTAGCTCAGTCCCTGGCGGGCGATCTGGTAGTAGGAGCGGCCTAGGATGGGGTCGTACTGGCCGGAGTGCACGACCAGTGTCCAAAGGTCCTTGTCTTCGGGGCGCGATTCCGGACGGATGTTGTTCATATAGAGCTTCTTGGGCTGCCAGGGACGCAGGCCTTCCGCGATCTGCTCGGGGAAGCGGTTGGGATCGGCGGCGGCTTCGAACACCTGTCGGGCCATCATGCCGGCGGTCTGGTGGTTGCCATGCCCGTCGCGGGGACTGCCGCGGAAACGGGAGATGATGACGTCGGGCCGTTCACGGCGCACGACGCGAACAACGTCCCGCAGGACATTTTCCTCTCCGCCCCACTGGGTGAGAGATTCGTCAAGAGTCTTGGAGTAGCCGTAGTCCACCACGCGGCTGTGGAATTGTTGGACGCCGTAGTAGCGGTCGGACTGCTGCAGCTCCAGGCTGCGCAGCATACCGAGGGCATCAAAGAAGTAAGGCGCGATCCGGTTGGCGCCGCCTTCGCCACGGTTCAAGGTGAGGAGCATGGCGCGGACGCCCTGTCCGCGTGCCAGCAGCGTCAGCATGGGGCCATCCTCATCGTCAGGGTGGGCGGTGATGTGGAGAGCGCTGGCGGTGGTGCGCAGCTTCAGCAGCGCCTGCCACAGGCCGGCGGCTCCCCGGTCTTCGGGCAGGGCAGTGCCCCCGCCGGCCGGCGGAACAAGCACGAGCAATGAAACCAAAACCAATGTGCAGAGAAACCTTCTTGAATTCATACTGACCTCCTCAATGCGGCGAGGGCAAGATAAAGAACTTGTGGCCAACCCGCCCACCCTCGATGAGGCAGATCGGCAAGACTCCAATTACCAAAGCGGTTAGGTGTTTGTCAAGGGGTCTGCCTTTTTTCAGCCTTGACACACGCGGGCAGAACGCGTATCTAGGCTCGACTCCCTAGAGACAAACAAGCGAGGGACTGTGACGAACCGAGATTCCACCACCGCGCCAACCTCTCCCAACTCGGGTGCAACGCTGATTCGCGGGCTGGGCCTGAAAGAGGCGACGGCGGCCAATGTGGTTGAGATGGTCGGCATCGGCCCGTTCATCACCATTCCGTTCTTGCTGACCGCGATGGGTGGCCCGCAAGCTTTGCTGGGGTGGATGGTGGGCGCGCTCCTGGCGGTGGGCGATGGTCTGGTGTGGGCGGAACTGGGGGCGGCGATGCCGGGTGCCGGCGGGTCCTACATCTACCTGCGGGAAGCTTACGGAGCCAAGCGGATGGGGCAATTGATGTCGTTCCTGTTCGTGTGGATGATATTGTTCACCGCGCCTTTGTCGGCGGCCACTGGCGCGGTCGGGTTCGCCGAATATCTTGGCTACTTTGCCCCTTCGTTGTCGCCGCTGGTCACGAAACTGATCGCGGTGGGCGTCGTGCTCGCCATCACGGCGCTGCTGTACCGGGACATCAAGTCCGTGGGGCGCCTTTCCTTTGTGTTCATGCTGGTGGTGCTCAGCAGCATTCTGTGGGTGATCGTGTCGGGGCTGTTTCGGATGGATCTCGGGATGGTGTTTGATTTCCCGCCCCAGGCATTTTCGCTTTCCAAAGGGTTCTTTATCGGGTTGGGCGGGGCGAGTTTGATTGCCATCTATGGGTATGGCGGCTACAACAACGTTTGCTTCCTGGGCGGAGAGGTAAAGAATCCCAGCAAGAACATACCCCGAGCAATAGTTATTTCGATTTTGCTGGTGACGGCGCTGTATTTTTTCATGACCACGTCGATTATCGGCGTCGTGCCCTGGCGCGATGCAATGCAATCGCAACATGTCGTTTCCGACTTCATGGAGATTATCTATGGGCCCTGGGCCGGCCACGTGCTCACCGTGTTCATCCTGGGGGCGGCCTTTGCGTCGGTGTTTGCGCTCCTCCTCGGGTACAGTCGCATTCCCTACGCGGCGGCGGCGGACGGGCGATTCTTTCGCATCTTTGCCCGCCTGCATCCCACCGGCCGCTTCCCCCATGTCTCGGTGGTGATCCTGGGGTTGGGTTCGACCTTCTTTTGCTTCTTCAAGCTGGAAGACATCATCCAGACCTTGATGGTCATCCAGATCATCATTCTCTACTTGGCGCAGGTGTGGGCGGTGACGTTGATTCGCCGCCGGGCCGACATCCACCGACCGTTCCAGATGTGGTTCTACCCGCTTCCCAGTTTTCTGGCGGCGGGTGGTTGGCTCTACATCCTGCTGACGCAGGAGTGGAAATTTATTATCATGGGCGCCGTGGTTCTGGCAGTGGGAGTCGGTTTGTACATGCTGCGCGCGCGCCACATCGGGGAATGGCCGTTCGCTTCCGGGCCGATGGAAAGCACTGCCGACTGATGGCCCGCCCGAAGCATTCACGGCCAAGGACGCAGGCGGAGGATGTATTGCGTAATCCAGGATTTGGAAGATTTCAGGGTGGAACTGTACGAAATCTCATATACATAGCGCCATCGGCCCGCCTTGGGCGCGGGAGAAGATTCACCAACTGACTCCCGGCAAAGAGGTTCAGCGAGGGCTGCAATTTTAGACTTGACTGGCGACAAAGTTGCTGTTACAAACCCGAATATAACCGCTTAGCAAAAGAGGGGGGCGGTCGCATTGACAGACAACACAAATCAACTTGCCTTGAGGTGCAAAGCATGAGAGCAGCAGTGTATTGCAGTGTGGTAGTTATATGTCTGACTGGTTTTCTTTTCACCCCGGCGCTTGAAGCGCAGACCAACACCGGCGTGATCGTCGGCACGGTGTCGGATCCGACCGGAGCTGTGATTCCGGGCGCCACGGTGACAATCACCCAAAGCGAGATGCAGATCGCCACTGTGTTGGATACCAACGCGGTGGGCAACTATGTCTCGACGCTTTTGCGTGCTGGCCCCTACGAAATTCGCGTGGAAGCCCCGGGCTTTCAAACCGCCTTGCGGCGAGGAATTGTGCTGCACGTCAACGATCGTTTGCAGCTAAATTTTACGCTCCAGCCGGGCGCGATCGCCGAAGTGATCGAAGTGACAGGTGGAGCCCCGCTGCTCGAAACCCAGACAGGGGACGTGAGTTCGGTGATTGACTCCCGGGCCATCGTGGATCTGCCGCTCGACGGACGCAGCTACATTGACTTGATGTTGCTCGCCCCCGGCGTCCTGCAGGCGCCAAACCTGGGGAGCAACCCCCGCGAGGGCCGCTTCACCGTGAACGGCAATAGCTCCCTGCAGAACTATTTCGTACTCAACGGCGTGGACAACAACTCTTTCACCCAGAACGCCCAGGACCGTAGCCCGCAGGTGGGTCGTCCGGCCCCCGATGCCTTGCGAGAATTCAAAATTCAGACCCGCACCTACACGGCCGAATTCGGTTGGGCGGTGGGGGCGGTGATCAATACGGAAGTCAAGGGAGGCAGCAACGGTCTCCACGGCCGAGGCTGGTGGTTCCACCGCAACGATAACCTGAACGCCACCAGCTTCTTCCTCAACCGTGCCGGCCAGGAACAGGGGGAACAGCGGCGGAACCAGTGGGGGTTCGCAGTGGGAGGCCCGATTGTCCGCGACAAGACCTTCTGGTTCTTCGATTACGAGAATACCGACGCCAGCGAGGGTCAGAGCGTAGGCGTGGCTCAAGTCCCCTCGGCGCTCTACCGCCAGGGTAATTTCAGCGAGCAGCCTATCCCTTTCAGCGCCGCCGACTTCGCCAATTTCCTGGTCCAGATTCCGGAAGAGGCACCCTGCTTGAATGTAGACACGACCAACAATTTGCTCCTCGGCCTCAACCTGACCGCGATGCGCCTCGACGGGCGGCCGTGTGGCGACCCGGTGGGTTTGGCTTTGGTTGAGTTGTACCCTCTGCCCACCGGCCCGGGGCTGTTCGATTTCTCGGCTTCACCCCCCAAACCCACTCGCCAGAACCGTTTCGACCTCCGCTTCGACCATCAGTTGACCGCCAAGGACAACGTCTATGGCGTGTATGACTTTTTCGATGTGGAGACGATAGTCGAGCAGGGGGCGCTTCCCAACCCCTTGGCCACTGGGGGATTTACCGGCTTCAGCAACGTTCGCACCCATGTCCTTTCCCTCGCCTGGGTGCACACCTTCAGTCCCACGGTGGTCAACGATGCCCGCTTTGGGGCCAACAGAGTGTTCAGCACCACCGACCCGGTGGCGCCGGCGGGAGACGCTTGCCCCGACTTCGGCTTGCTGAACTGCCCCGGCACCTTCGCTTTCGGTCTGCCCCCTATTCGGCCCGTCACCGGTTTCGCCGCCCTGGGGACCTTCCCCTGGCGTCCACAGAACTCCCGTTCGCAGGTGTGGCAGGTCATCGACAACCTGTCTTACATGCGCGGCCAGCACTCCTTCAAGTTTGGATTTGAATGGAAGCGGGCCATCAACAACTTCCTCGATATCCGAGCGCCCAACGGAGAAATGGAGATTAGGGATGACTGGACCAACAGCGGCATGGCCAACCTGTTGTTGGGGAACATGCGGCGGGCACGCATCACCAGCCCGCTGGTCCCCCACAACTATACTGACGGAACGATGTTTTATGCCCAGGATAGTTGGCGGGTGACGCCCACCTTCACCTTTAACTACGGTGTGCGGTATGAGTATTTCACCCCCATCATTGAACGCGATCGCTTGACCTCGAACTTCGACCCCGACGCCAACGGGGGCCGCGGTGCCCTGGTCACAGCGTTTCCAGGGACGTTGCCCACGTCCACTAGCTGCGGGTTCCCATGCTTCCTGGCTGGCCCCAGCGGCGACAGCATTTTTGCGCGCACGCTGATCCATCCCGATCGCAACAACATTGCCCCCCGGTTCAGCGCCGCCTGGCAGATCAAAGACAAAGTCGTCTTGCGGGGCGGCTACGCGATCTTCTACCAGGCAGCCGAACGTGCTGGTAGCGGCGCCATCCTGCAGCTCAACCCGCCTCAGTTCTTTGAAACCGTTCTGACCGCGAGTAACACCACCCCGCCGCAGTTCTTCCTCCGCGACGGCTTCCCGCTCTCGGCTATTCCACCCACGGATATCGACCCCACCTCGCTCGGCTTGCGAGCTCAGGCCATGAATCAGAAAACGCCCTGGTCTCAGCAATGGAGCTTCGGCCCTCAGATCGAGTTGGGCGGCAACATGGCGCTCGAGATCGTTTACGTGGGGCAGGATGGGAACGACTTGCGCAAATGGCGAAACTTCAACCAGGGTGTTATTACCAACCGGGTGGCCGCAGCGTCACCAACACAACCGGCAACAGCGACGATCACTTTCCCCTTCCCCGATTTTGGCAACTTTGGCAATTTCCAGGCCAACGACGGCAGTTCCAACTATCACTCTCTACAAGCCACTCTCCGCAAGCGTTTCTCCCGCGGCCTGATGTTCAACTTTGCTTACACCTATGGCAAAGCCATGGGCGACACGGGCGACAACCTTACGGGGGGAGCTCAGATCGTAGCCCAGGACGCCAACAACCTGTCCGCCGACTATGGCCCCTTGCAGTCCGACCAGACGCAGCGCTTGGTGGTGAGCTGGGTGTGGGAGTTGCCCTTTGGCCCCGGCCAGACCTACCTGAACAGTGGCCCACTGGCCAAGATTCTGGGTGACTGGCAGATTACCGGCATAACCAGCCATAGCACCGGCGTGCCCCTCACCGTGAGCGCTTCCGACAGAAGTGGTACCGGCGACGGACAGACACGGGCAGATTGCATCGGCTCTGTATCAATCGGCTCCAGGAGCGTCGACAGCTATGGACCACTTTTTTCTGGGAGCCCGGCCTTCGCCCAACCCGCCGACTTCACCTTTGGCAACTGTGGTGTTGGCACCCTGAGAAGCTGGCCGCACCACAATTGGGATATGGGACTGTTCAAGAAGGCCCGGATTGACGAAGACCGCTGGCTTGAGTTCCGGGTGGAGTTCTTCAACCTCTTCAACACACCCCAATTTGCCAGCCCCAATACTAGTTGCCGGGGCTCGGGCGCTCTCGACGACCCCTCGACCCGGCTTTGTACCACCAACAGCAACTTTGGGAGGACCGGATCGGTGCTGGACTCCAGCAAGCCCGCGCGAGTGATTCAGCTGGGACTTAAGTTCATCTTCTAGCTGGGTTGAATGTCTAAAAGGCCAGCTACCGGTTCCAAGCCGGTAGCTGGCCTTTTTGTTTCAGCCGACGCGGCACGGCGCTTTTCTCCTGCTTGTCGCAGAATCCGCAGCGCCCTGTTAGGGAGGGCGATGCTCTATACTTGTTCGAGGTAAAGCTCGGCGTCGCTTGCCGGGAAAAGTCGCGCCGAGGCGGCGGTGCCTGCCACCTCTGCCGAAGAGTTACCCGCGGACTTTAAGTGTGAGGTTCACTGTATGTCGTTGATGGTGCAAGAGATACATGAGCAGCCGGCGGCGCTTGAGCGCACCCTGCGGATGGAGCACCGCACCATCGTGCGCATCAAGAAGATCGCGCAGCGAAGAAGTTTTCGGCTGGTCTATCTGATTGCACGCGGCACCTCCGACAACGCGGCTTTGTTTGGGCGGTATCTGATTGAGATCACCACCAAGCACCTGACCTCCTTGGCGGCCCCGTCGGTTCATACGCTCTACCGCGCCCGGCTCGACCTGCGGCGCACCCTGGCGGTGGGAATTTCGCAGTCGGGCGAGAGCGCTGACGTGAACATGGTGTTGGACGCCTGCCGCCAGCAGGGCGCCTTTACGATCGGCATCACCAACCACGGCAGATCAACCATGGCGCAGCTTGTGCATGAGGTGCTCCTGATCCACACCGGCACCGAGCGCAGCGTGGCCGCCACCAAGACCTACACCGCGCAGATGCTGCTGCTCTACGAGTTGGCCTGGGCGTTGGGGGCACGGTTTCGGCGGCGCGAGGTGGAGCGCCTGCCCGCCCTGGCGGCCACGGCGCTGCAGATGGAAGGGCGGGTGAAAGCCGCCGCGCAGCGCTACCGCACGATGCAGCACTGCATCGTGGTCGGACGGGGACTGAATTATGCCAATTCCTATGAGCTGGCGCTGAAACTCATGGAAACCTGCTACGTGGTGGCGGAGCGCTTTTCCGCCGCCGACCTTCTGCATGGGCCGATTGCGCTGATTGAGCGGGGCTTCCCCGTTTTTGTTTTCCTGCCGCCGGGCGTCACGCGCCCCGGCTTGGATAAGCTGGTCAGGCGGCTGAAGCAACTGGGAGCGAAGATCTTACTGTTCAGCAATCAGGGACGCTTGCCGCCCGCTCGCACCGCCCTGGTGCTCCCCGGACGGATCCCCGAGCTTTGGACCCCCATTCCCTACACCATCCCGGCGCAACTGTTTGCCGCCTACCTGGCTGAGGCGAAAGGGCTGAACCCCGACGCACCCCGGCACCTCAAGAAGATCACCAGCACCGTTTAGGCCGAAGACTAGAAGCGAAACAGGTAGGAAAACTTGACGAAGAATTGCTTGCTGGTTTCCAGCAGGCTCCGCCGGGTTCGCAGCAATTCATCGTTAACTTCAATCAGCCGGGGATCCAGGTTTTCCAGGGCATTACTGTAGCCGATGAACAGTGCCGTGCCGGGGTTGACCAGGTAGGTAATGAGAAAGTCGCCGGTGAATCGTTTGGTCGGGGTGAGGGAGGTCAGGGTGGAGTTCACGAGGTTGGCATCGTATTGCAGGATGAGCCGGAGCGAGAGTTCCCGGTTTATCTGGTAGTTCACCTTGGAGCGTAGGATGTGGTTGTTGAAGACGCTAATCCCGGTCTCCCGCTGTTTGAGCCGCGTGAAGAAGTAGGAGTTTTGGATGCTCAGCGGCGTGATGGGCAGAAAGGTGGTGCGCAGCCGGATGTTCGTAAACTGGCCCAGGAAGGGATTCAGACCGTCGGGAGGATCGAAATTGATCTCCGTTCCTCGTTGGTACCGGAGGTCAACCTCCACCTGGGGAATCCAGGCGCTGAAGGCCTCGACCACCAGACGCCGCTTGGAGAAGCGGATACCCTCGAAGAACTCGCCGTTGTTGCGGTACTGCACCTCAAATCTGGTGCGCCGGCGGAAGTCGAAGCTGATGCCCGGCGAGGTGGTCCAGTCCTGCGGCACCCCGGAGTGATCCCAGTTCCGCCGGAGAAACAGCCGGGGTGTCCAGGAGATCAGGTGTCCACCGTTCGCCCAGAAGCGATAGACGGTGAACTGGCGCAACTCGCGCAGGTCAACGCGGCGCACGAACCCCAGGTCGGTGTTAAAGCCTGCACTGAAATCGTCGTAGCTGAGGGAGTAATCAAAGCTACGTCCGGAGCGCCCCAGCCGTGCGTTGTAGGCCGGCCCGGCCAGGAGCTCTCCTTCCACCGTCCGCGTGCTGCTCGCCAGGCCTTGAAATTGAAAGTCCCAGGTGGGAGAGAATTTGAGCCGGCCGTCTATGCCGCCCACCCGGTTGTAGCCGTTTTCGATTTCGCGGTTGGTAAAGATGGCGCCCAGGGAGGACTGCTCCAGGATATCGTGGCTGATGCGCAGGATTCCAATCCGAGCTCGTTTGCCGAACAGGGGATCGTCGGCTGTGACGACTCTTCCCGGAGCCTGGTCGTCGGTGAACAAAACCCCGATGGCGGTATTGCCCACCTTCCCGGTCAGGCGCACGCCCATTTGCGGGTCGGCAATGCGGCGGGTGAAAACCAGATTGATGGGGGTGGCAAAGAAGCTGGCGTTCTCCAGAAAGAAAGGACGCTTCTCCGGGAAGAAGACCTCGAAGCGCTGATTGACGGTCACCTGGGGTTCGTCGGATTCCACCTGGCTGAAGTCGGGATTTAAGGTAATGTCCAAGACCAGGCTGTCGCGAAGCACGACCTTGGTGTCGAGACCGATATCGACATCGGCCCGGTCGCGCACAAACTCGCGGTTCAACTCGTCCAGCGCGCGCGAGGAGCGGAAGAATCCAAACGGGACAAATTGCAGGTTGCGACCCAGCGAGATGCCTTCGATTCCGTTGAGGGTGGCTGCCTGTTGGAGCAGCCCTGACACCCGATTGGTCACAGGCGGCCAAAAACTGGTTTCATTGTTGCGGGGGATGACCCGCACTAGCACGATGCCCCAGGTTTGCTGCGGGCGGGACGAGAAACGGAGACTCTTGAAGGGGATGGCCAAGCGGATCACGTAGCCGTCATCGGTGCGCAGGCTGCTGGTATGCCAGAGGGTATCGAAAGAAAAGGGAGAGTCCCCTCGACGTGGTGCCCGCCCTTCCAGTAAACCATCAACGCCGACCCCGCCTTCGCGGTAGAGGGCATCCGCTTGGATGGCGTGCGGGTTGGCCATGAAGACGAAAGCGCGGCGCCGGTCATGAAAGGTGTCCAGGATAATGCCCACGCGGTCATCGGCGAAGATGTCTTCCCGGCGGGCCATGCGCGCGCGAATCTTCTCCGGCTCCCGGTCGGAGCAAACAAACACGGCGTAAAAGTTTTGCTGGTCGTAGCCGAGGTAGACGACCGTGGGCTGGCTGCTTTGGGCTCCGTCGTCCGGTGTTCGCTGGGTGAAGTTGTCGATGCGTAGCATCCCGTTCTCGATCGGGGAGTTCATGTCGCGGAAGTCTTCCAGGCGGGGTGGTTGGCTCACGCGGGGAATGTGCACTTCGGCGGCGAGAACCGGTATGGCGGAAAGATGGCCGGACACGAGCGCACCAACCAGGAACAGCCAAAGCCGAATGTAAGACATCATTTTCACAATTTGATGCAAGTGTTCAGGCCGACAGTGTATCTGAAGACCAGAATCACAATCGTGTTCCTGCAGCGGTGCCGCGCGGTTGTTTTCCCCGTGGCTGACTTGCAGGAAGGGGCAGAGCCTTGGCGACCCGGAGTTTCCTGGAGATGATTACGCCAATGGTCTAGCTCACCCAGCGCGAAGTGATTACCTTCTTCTCGGTGTAGAACTCGATGGCGTCTTTCCCGTGCGCATGCAGGTCGCCATAGAACGATCCCTTCCAACCGGCGAAGGGGAAGTAAGGCGAAGGAGCGGGCACACTCACGTTGATGCCCACCATGCCGGCTTCAATCCGGGAGGCGAATTCGCGCCCGGCCCGCCCCGAACGCGTAAAGATGGCGGTCGCATTGCCGTAGCGAGAAGCGTTCACGATCGCAATCGCTTCCTCCAGGTCTTTGGCTTGGATGACCGCCAGCACCGGGCCGAAAATCTCTTCCTGCGCAATGCGCATCTCGGGACGCACGCGGTCGAAGATGGTGGGACCGACGTAGTAGCCCGCCGAGCCGTCATGGGTTTTTACCGTGCGACCGTCCCGCACCAAAGCCGCGCCCTCGCGCTCGCCAATCTCGATGTACTGCAGGATGCGCTCGCGGTGAGCGGCTGAAATGACCGGTCCCATTGCGGTGTCGGGATGGTTTCCCGCGCCCACCTTGAGTGCGTCGGCGGCTTGCACCAGTTCGCGCACCAACGGGGCCCCGGCTTCACCCACAGCAACTACCACGCTGGTGGCCAGGCAGCGCTCGCCCGCGCAGCCAAAAGCCGACGCAAGAATCGCCTTCGCGGTCGCCTTCAGGTCGCTGTCGGGCATGACCACCAGATGGTTCTTGGCGCCGCCCAGCGCCTGCACCCGCTTGCCCTTGGCGGCGGCAGTCTGGTAGATGTATTGCGCCACCGGACTCGATCCCACGAAGGAAACCGCTTTCACCCGCGGGTCGTCGAGTAGGACATCCACAACCTCCTTGGCACCGTGCACAAGGTTCAGCACGCCCGCCGGCAGCCCAGCCTCATGGAAAAGTTCCACTAAGCGCACCCCCGTGCGCGGAACCTTGTCGGAGGGCTTGAAAATAAAAGTGTTCCCACAAGCAATCGCAAGCGGAAACATCCACAGCGGCACCATCGCCGGAAAATTGAAGGGTGGAATGCCCAGGCAGACTCCGAGCGGCTGGCGGATCAACACGCTATCCACGCCGGTGCCGACGTTTTCCAGCGACTCGCCCATCATCAGGGTGGGAATGCCGCAAGCGAACTCGACTGCTTCGATGCCCCGCTGCACCGACCCGCGGGCTTCCTCCAGCGTCTTGCCGTGCTCGCGCGTGACCAGTGCGGCCAGCTCCTCCCGGTGCTCTTCCAACAGGTGGCGGTAGCGGAATAGGATTCGCGCGCGCTGCGGCGTCGGGCACTGCCGCCAGGAAGGAAAAGCCGTGTGCGCCACCTGGATGGCACTCTGAACTTCCTCCTCGGTGCAATAAGGAATCTGGGTACTTGGTTCACCCGTGGCCGGATTGGTGAGCGTCTCCGTGCGCCCACGCGAGAATTGCCATTCCCCTCCAATACAGATTGCGCATTGGTAGATCTGCCTCTCGACTTCGGTAGGACGGCCAGCCATAGCCTCTTCTCCCTCAGCGCGTCCCGTCGTGAACCAAAGGCAGGCGAGGATCGATTTCGTTCCAGGTTGAGCGCACCCAGGAGTGCTGGGGATCTTCGGTGCAGGCCAGCACGTGCGCGCTGCCGGCCAGGAAGTTCAGATAGTACACATCGTAGCCGTGTCCGGCCACCACCGGGTGGTAGCCGTCCCGCACCAGGATCACGTCGCCATCGTGCGCCGTTAGCGTCAAGTCGCGGGATCCGTCCGCGGTATAGAGGCGTTGATGAGCGTACCCGCCGGGTTTGTTCATGCGGTAATAATAAATCTCATCCAGATCCGCTTCGGTGGGAAGATTGTGCACGTCGTGCTTGTGCGGCGGGAAGCTGGACCAGTTCCCGCTGGGCGTGTACACCTCCACCGCAATCAGTTTGTCGGCAGGAAAGTCCGGAGGCAGTACGTCCACGATCTGGCGGGAGGCGTTGCCGCCGCCCCGCAGACTGACCGCAACGTCGCTGGGAGTGATCAGCCGGGGCGCATGCCGGGCGCTGGAAGGCACGCGGCACTCCGCCACCTCGCACGCAGTTTCAGCCTCCAGGCGCGCGCCGGAGCCGGAGGGGAGATAGAGAGCGTAGGGCAGCCCATCGAAGACGTGAGCGCGCTGGCCTATGCGTTGCTTGCCCTCGCCCCAATCGGCCGTGCAGCGGCCGCCCAGCAGCACCAGAACCACTTCCTCCTGTTCCGTCTGGGTTTCCCATGTTTCGCCCGCACCCAGGCGCCGCACAAAGAAGCTCATCCATTCCCAGTCCGCGCGTTGGCGCGGCAGGCTGAGCAACTCGCCTGATTGCCCTGGCGGGAGGGTTTGCGAATGAACCAAGAAGTTGTCATTCTCCATGCCTGCCCCTTTCAGTCTCTTTCGCGGGAAGCGCCCCTGGCGTTTGCGGTTAGAGCTTCTCTGTCGCGCGGACCTTTTCGTATTCTTTGCGCGCCTCTTTCAAATACTCCGGCACGGGAATATCCCACCAGCCGTATTTGGAGAGCCCGCCCATTGAGTACTCGCGGCTGGTGAGCACCTCCACCACGCTGGGTAAGCCGGACTCCAGCGCCTCACGAACAAACGGGCCCACCTCGTTGGGCTGGTCGGTGCGCCAGGCCTTGGCGCCGAAGGCACGCGCTACCTCGGCGAAGTTGGGCGTGTAGTGTTCGCCCTGGGTGTTCTCGAACTTGGTATTGATAACGCGCTTCTGGCCGTACTCTCCGGCCTGCAAGTTCCGGATTGATTGCCACCCGCAGTTGTTCATGATGACGTACACGATCGGGAGGTTCTTCCGCACCGCCACCGCCAGCTCCTGCATGTTGGCCAGAAAGTCGCCGTCGCCGGCGATGCCGAGCACGCGCCGCTTGGGGGCAGCGAGCTGGGCGCCGATGGCTCCGGGAACCGTGAACCCCATGGTGGAAAAACCGCCACTGGTGATGTGGGTGCGCGGCTCGCGGAAAGGAATTTCCTGGTACACCTGGCTCTGAGACAACCCTGCGCCGGTGACCCAGATGGAATCGGGCGGCGCCACTTTGCGCACCTCGACTAGGGCGCGGGAGATCGAAACCGGCACCGCATCGGATTCCCGCCGCTCCCGGAAGGAATCAAAGAATTCCTGGCGCAGGCGGCCGATTTCAGCGAAGTAGGGCGAGTTGCGATAGTCGCGCGGCTTCTCATTCCGATCTTCCAGCGCGGCCAGCAACTGGCCCAGCGCCACCTTGGCGTCGGCGCGGATGCCGACTTCGACCGGGTAGTTCTTACCGATCTCGCGCTCTTCGATGTCAATGTGAATCAGCTTGGTGGGAGGAATGCGATAGATGTCAGCGGTGTACGAAGCGGTGGTCCAATCCACAAAGCGCGTGCCCACGGCCAGCACCAGGTCGGCACTCTGACAGAGCCGGTTGGCGCACAGGCTGCCGATGGAGCCGGGGTGCCAAGCGTAGAGCGGGTGGTCTTCGGGAAAAATCCCCTGGCCCGACCAGGTGGTGATCACCGCCGCGCCCAGGTGCTCGGCCAGCTTGCGCACTTCCTCGGCTGCGCCGGAGGTCACCGCCCCGCCCCCGACCAGCAGCACGGGCCGCTGGGCGCCGGCCAGCAACTCGGCGGCACGCTCAATGTCTTGGGGATGACCAGCCGGACCGCGCAGCGAGCGGCGCCGAGCCGGATCGGGAATTTCGACGTCAGCGCTCTCCGCCTGAATGTCCATGGGGAGATCAATCAGCACCGGGCCGCGCCGCCCGGTGAGCATAAGGTTGAACGCCCGGTGGAGCACAAACGGCAACTGGTCCACCCGGCTGGGTTGCCACCACTGCTTGACGATGGGTTCGAGCACGCGCGGGAAATTGGCCCAGTGGGTGCGGTCGATCTCTTGCAAGACTGAGTGGCCGCGCATGTAGGTGTGAACGCTGCCGGTGAGCACCAGCACAGCGCTGGAGTCCACGTAGGCCTGGGCGACGCCGCAGGCGGTATTGACGGCGCCGGGGCCGATGGAGGTGGACACGGCCAGTGGCTGCCCGGAGACGCGGTGGTAGGCATCAGCCAAGTGCACCGCGCATTGCTCGTGCATCATCGGGAAGGCTTCGATCTTCCCCTGCCGCTCCACCAGCGCGTCGAATAGGGGAACGTTGCCGTGGCCGGGGATGCCGACCAAGTAAGGTACCCCCTCCCGGATCAAGTACTCCACCACGATCTCCGCCCCTGTCAGTCGCATGCCCCCCCTTTTTTGCCTAAGCGGTTA
Source organism: Acidobacteriota bacterium (assembly GCA_022571295.1). Taxonomy (GTDB): domain Bacteria; phylum Acidobacteriota; class Terriglobia; order Acidiferrales; family 2-02-FULL-67-57; genus JACZYA01. Next base: position 60,441 of record JACZYA010000001.1, read on the forward strand.
GTCGTACTGGAAGAGTAGTGTACGCAAGCAGGCGGCAGGCTGTCAAGCTGATGTACTCGTCCAGTAGATTAGTGACACTTGGCCTCCTTTGATTGGGATTGCCACTGGGCCAAGAACTCGTGGGGAGTGAGGTAGCCCAGGGCTTGGTGCGGACGCACGGTGTTGTAGACCTGCTCCCAGGCCTGCAGTTCCTGATTGAGAGCCGCGATCTCCAGGGAGCACTCGGTGACTTCATAGAAC
>JACZYA010000060.1 GCA_022571295.1 Acidobacteriota bacterium
CCTTTACCGGCCCCACCGAAGATCCCAACCTCACAAGCCCCGGCACGGCCCTCGGCACCGTCGCCTACATGTCTCCCGAGCAGGCGCGGGGTGAGGAGTTGGACGCCCGCACCGATATCTTTTCCTTCGGCGTAGTCCTCTACGAGATGGCCACGGGCCGCCAAGCCTTTACCGGGAGTACTTCCGTTGTCATCTTTGATGGAATCTTGCATAAGACACCGACTGCACCGGTGCGGCTGAATCCGGATGTCCCGCTCCGGCTGGAAGAGATCATCAACAAGGCGCTGGAGAAGGACCGCACCCTCCGCTACCAGTCCGCCGCCGACCTTCGCGCCTGACCTGACCGAGATTTTGTACCAAGCGCATTGAGAGTCTACATCACAGTCAGGGGTACCAAAAACACTTGTTTCTAGGACACCCAAAGTGCCACTCAACGCCGTCGAAGAATCGGGCACTTGCAGAGGCCAAAGGGGCGGGGTTTCTGGGACACCTAAAAGACCCTACACCGGCAAGTTCGTGCGGTGGAGGAAGAATCGGAGCGAGGCGTGCCACAAGTAGGGTGTATCAAGGAGTTTCCAGTAGCGGCTCCGTAAGTCATTCAATTTCTGCTCCATGTAGGCATGCTCGACCCAAATGAGAAGAGAAGCAAGCAGTGAAAAAGCAGAAAGCTGTAATCTTCCTGAAACCAAATGCTTCTCTGAGTGGCCCTCATAAGAGGGAGTGTATCGGGCTGTGTGAACCATGTCCATTTTACCCTTGTTCTTGGTCTGAGTTCTTGACTAACATTCAGATTGGTACAATCACCGGGGGCAGATCACGGCAACCAAAGAAGGTTGCGTGACCGCACATCCCGAGAGGTTCTTGTGGGAAGGGGAAGTGATCTTAGAATGAGGCCCTGAAGCGCCCAACGTGGCGGGGTGCACTTCGTGTGAGGCCCAGCCTTGTGCAAACGCAGGCTCCCCAGAAGACCAAGGAGAAGCATTGATGATCACTAGAGTCGCCAGACGGAAGAGATTGTTGCTGCTCACAGTCTTGATGGGAGTTGCCGTTTGTTGCACGGCATTCGCGCAGAACAGTGAAGTAAGAATCGCAAGCGCTGACCTCAAGGTGGCGGCCGACACCATGTGGGTCTTGGTCACTGCGTTTCTGGTCTTTTTTATGAACGCCGGATTTGGCTGTGTCGAGGCGGGTTTCTGCCGCGCCAAGAACACGGTTAATATCCTGGGGAAGAATTTCGTCGTGTTCGGTCTTGCCTCCATCGCCTTCTGGATAGCGGGGTTCGCCATCATGTTTGGTGATGGCAATCTTTTTGTGGGCCTCAAGGGGTGGTTCTTGGCCGGCGCTGACAACAGCCCCGCTGTTGACGCCGCCTATCAGGGTGTCTACAGTTCCATCTCGTGGGCCGGCGTCCCTCTGCTGGCTAAGTTCTTCTTTCAGCTCGTTTTCGCTGGTACGGCTGCGACGATCGTCTCCGGATGCGTGGCTGAACGTATTCATTACCGCGCCTACATCGTCTTTACGCTTGTGCTTGCCGGGCTCTCCTACCCGATCACGGGACACTGGATCTGGGGCGGTGGTTGGCTGGCGGATCTGGGCTTCTGGGATTTTGCCGGCTCGACCGTAGTCCACTGCGTTGGCGGGTGGCCGGCTTGGCAGGGATCATCGTCCTAGGGCCGCGGATAGGTAAATACAAGTCCGACGGCACGGTGCGGCCTATCCCTGGCCACAGTATGGCCTTGGCGTTCCTGGGCGGACTGATTCTCTGGCTTGGTTGGTTCGGTTTCAACCCTGGCAGCACCATGGCGGTTGATAGTTCCTTGATCGCTCATATCGTTGTGACCACCAACATGGCTTGCGCGGCGGGCCTACTGGGCTCAACTCTAACCGCCTGGCTTTGGTTCGGCAAGCCCGACTTCAGCATGACTGTCAACGGTGCCTTGGGGGGATTGGTCGCAATCACGGCGCCATGCGCGTTCGTCAGCGTCTGGGCCGCGGTCGTGATCGGTCTGGTTGCCGGCATCATTGTTGTCCCGTCCGTGGTCGGTTTTGATCGCCTCAAGATCGATGACCCCGTCGGTGCGCTTTCAGTCCATCTTGTCAATGGTATCTGGGGAACGCTTTCGATTGGCATCTTTGCCACCGCGGCAGCTCCTGGAGGCGGTCCCGATGGGCTGCTCTATGGTGGAGGGTTGGCCTCGCTCACGGCCCAGTTGATCGGGGTTATCGCTGTGGGCTTGTTTACTCTGGTGCTTTCGCTGGTGGCCTGGTTCATAATTAAGCAGACGTTGGGGCTCCGCGTCAGTCCCGAAGACGAAGCTCGTGGCCTCGACCTCAGCGAAATGGGAATGGAAGCCTACGCCAAGGACTCGATGCGATAACATGCTTGACGCGTTGGGTACCTGGTTATTCAGCGCCGTGGTGATTTTTATGGTATTGGAGCTAGTAGATACAGTCGCCGGTTTGAGAGTCTCGCAACCCGACGAAATCGGAGGCTTGACTCTAGCCCAGTACGGCAAAGAGGGATAAGATTGGGGGACGTAAACGCTGGGAGAGTTGGCGGAACCAGCTTCCGGGAATGTGACCGATGCTGGGTGCTTGTTAGATGGGGCCTCTGCGTTCTGCAACCTTAATGAGGGGGATACGCTGCTATGACGAAACTCGAAGCGATCATTCGGGTGTCCCGGATCGACCCCGTTAAGGAAGCCCTGCGGGAGATCGGAGTGGAAGGGATGACGGCCCTGGAAGTGCGCGGACACGGACGGCAAAAAGGTCACACCGAGATGTACCGCGGAAGCGAATACACGGTCGATCTTCTACCCAAGATCAAGATCGAAATCGTGCTGCCAGACAACCGCGTAGAGGCAGCTGTCAAGGCGATCTTGAACGCGGCGAGGACGGGCAAGATTGGCGATGGAAAGATCTTTCTCTCGCGCATGGACGAAGTGATCCGCATCCGCAATGAGGACCGCGGGGAGGCCGCGCTCTAGGATGATTCTCCACCGGGGTGTCTGGCCGCCACCGTGACGGCGGGGCAGGTTTTATATCTCTCTACACTTCCAAGACATTTTCCTTGCGGTTGGATCTGCGTTTGAGTGAGTGCCGCATGTCCTTTCCTTCCTCTCTTGCTTCTTTGCGAGACTTCTATGGGGCTGAGAGCGCGAAAATCCGTGGCGTCTTTGAAGCCACTGGTGACGGGCTGGGAACGGTTCGGGCTCGCTCCGCGCTGATGGACATAGTGGTCACTCGGCTCTATGACGGTTTGTTCCCCCTCCGCCCGGAGGATTTTTGCCTAGTGGCGCTAGGTGGGTACGGGCGCCAAGTCCTCTTTCCCCATTCAGACATCGATCTGCTCTTCCTATCCGCGGACGAACGAATCGGCCGGTCTCACCAGAACGCCGTCGCCGCGATGGTGCGGCTTTTGTGGGATCTACCGCTCCGGCTCTACCACACTTCGCGCACGCTCGCGGAGTGCAGCCGGTTCCATCCCGACAATCTTGAATTTAGTATCTCGCTTCTCGACTGCCGGCGCCTAGCCGGAGACGCGTCCTTATTTGACCGCTTACGCACTGTGATGCTCCCCGGCTTCGTTGCCCGCGAACGCAGCGATCTGCTGCACCATCTCGCCGTTGTGACCCGCCGCCGGCATGTGAAACACGACTGCACCATTCATCACCTGGAACCCAACCTCAAGGAGGCTCCCGGCGGTTTGCGGGATTACCATGTAGCAAGCTGGCTCACACTGATTGTCAAACTCGGGAAGGAACGCCGCTGGGTTATTCCGGAAAGTGCTTGGCCCGTCGCCCTTCGAGAAGAGGCTAGCCGTGCGTTAGAGTTCCTCTCTTCCACCCGTTGTTTTCTCCATTACCGCCGGGGCCGCGACGACAACCAATTGACCTACGAACTCCAGGCCGAAGCCGCGTCTGCAGGCATCGGCCACCGATCGGAGGGGACGCTGGCCCCCGCCGACTGGATGCAAAGCTATTTCCGCCACGCCCGGGCGGTCGCCCGTCTGACCGAGCAACTCCTCGAGGAGGCATCTACGACTCGCTCATCGCTCTACGCGCGCTACCAGGACTGGCGCTCGCGCCTTTCCAACACGGATTTTTCCGTCCTGCGGGACCGGATTTACCCGCGCCAGCCCGCCGCGCTCGCCGATCCAGTCCTGCTCCTGCGTCTATTTGAAATGATGGCGCGCCACGGACTCGCCCTCAGCCGCGATGCCGAGCGCGCCGTTGAGAAAGTCCTCTCCCGGTTGGCTGTTTCTGCAGACCGTTTTCCCGGCTTATGGCCTTGCTTTCGCCAGATCCTGCTCCTGCCCCACGCTGCTGATGCTCTGCGGGCCATGCACCGTCTGGATTTGCTGGCCACGCTGTTCCCGCAATTCCGCGCCATCGATGCCCTGGTCATCCGCGACTTCTACCATCGTTACACAGTGGACGAACATTCCTTCCTCACCATTCAAAACTTGCACCGCCTCCGCACTGCTGATGGCGAGTGGGAGCGCCGGTTCGCTGAGATCCTCGCTGAAGTGGAGCAACCCGAGCTGCTCTTTTTCTGTCTTCTCTTTCACGACGTCGGCAAGGGGATGCCTCACACTAACCACATTCAAGCCAGCCTCGACGCGGTCGAGGAAGTGATCTCCCGACTGGCGCTGCCGCCAGCGGACCGCAAGACCGTCCGCTTCCTTATCAGCAATCATCTCGCAATGTCCGCGACCTTGCTGCGCCGGGATATTTTTGATCCTGAAACCGTTCGAGCCTTTGCCGAGGGTGTTGGCACACCCGAGCACCTGAAACTACTGTGTCTGTTGACCTACGCCGACATCCAGGCTGTAAGTCCCGAAGCCCTGACCCCGTGGAAAAAGGAGATGTTGTGGCAACTCTATGCCGCCACTTCCAATCAACTCGCCCGCACGATGGACGCCCGACGGCTCCACCCTCCTGCAGAGGAAGCAGGCCAAATCGCACGTATCCTCCGGCACACCTCCGAGCAGGTATCCGCCGCCGAGATACATGCGTTCCTCGAGGGGTTTCCCAAGCAGTATTTGCTGGCTTGGCCACTGGAAGAAATTGCGGCACACTTCAAAATGGCACGACGTCTCGGCGAACAGCCAGTCCAGCTTGAGATCGTCCGGCACCGGCAGCTTTATGAGGTCATAGTCCTCACAATTGATCGTCCTTTTCTATTCGCTTCCCTCGCGGGAGTGCTGGCAGCTTGGGGAATGAAGATCGTCAAGATGGTGGCGTTTTCCAACGCCGCCGGCATCGTCTTGGATACGATTCGTTTCGTGGATTTGTTTCGAACGTTCGGGCTCAATCCTCCAGAGCTCGACCGCTTCAAGAAAAGTCTGCGAGATGTTTTGACGGATCGGGTGAGTCTCGATTCTCTGGTTCGCGGGCGGATTACCGCCCAAGGCATTCCCCGGCCGAAATTGGAGATCCCCACGCAACTCTGCTTTGATAACGTCTCCTCATCTCGCAGCACGATTCTTGAGCTGATTGCACAGGACCGTCCCGGGTTGCTGTATCAGGTTAGCTCGACCCTTGCGCAGCTCGGCTGCAATATTGAGGTGGCGTTGATTGATACCGAGGGCCAGAAAGCTATCCATGTGTTTTATCTAACTTTTCGTGGTGCCAAACTAGATCTTGGACAAGAGCAACGGCTCCGCGACGCTCTGCTCAAGTAGCTCTGGGCCGTGTTCCATCCGCGGCGGAACTCGGCAATTCTGTTTCAATCCTCCCGCCGCCCGAACTTCCCGGAGTAGGCCCTCCGCGTTGACTTACCTGCGGGCGGGCCGTAAGATCGTGGGCAGGGGTTTGAGTATGCAATGTCACACGCTATCACGGATTGCCTTCCTGCTAGTCCTTGTCCCTTCTTTGTCCGCACAGTCCACCGGGCTGATATCGCAGGTAAGAAGTCTTGCCTGGGCTAAAGAGGTTCAAAAGGCGCAGGAAGTGATTGAGCGACACCGCACGGGTCAGAAGCAGATCACCCCGGAGTGGGTGGCCGCCGTATCTTGGCTTGCACGTGGAGCTAGTTTCGCCGAACAGTGGGATGTGGCTGAAAAGTATGGCAATGAGGCATATGAAGGAAGCCTGCAATTGCTGAAAAAGCGCCCGCTCGACGCCGACTCCTACTTGCCCACCGCCCTAGGGGCCTCGATTGAGGTCCTGGGACGGGTGTACGATGTCCGCGGCGATCATGCAGCGGCGGTGAAGTTTCTGAGTCAACAGTATGCAAATTACAAGGGAACCTCGATCGAAGCACGGCTGCAGAAAAACCTTCTGTCCTTAAGCCTGGAAGGGAAACCATTTCCCGGGTTGGAAAGCGAGCAGTACCTAGGCCAGAGGCCCCCGACTCTTGCTGCAGTGAAGGGCAAGGTGGTGCTCTTCTACTTTTGGGCTCACTGGTGTGGCGACTGCAAACGACAGATGCCGGTACTCAAGGAATTGTATGAAGAATACGGGGAGCGAGGCCTTGTCATCATAGGGCCGACACGCCTGTATGGCTATGTGGCCCGTGGCGAAGAAGCCACCCGCCAACAGGAGTTGGACTACCTCAAGAACGCTTACCAGCAGAGACATCCCATACCGTCGTGGATGGGGGTTCCCGTGAGCACCCAAAGCTTTCTCCACTTCGGGGTCAGCACCACGCCTACTCTCGTTCTTGTCGATCGCAGCGGAATTGTGCGGCTCTACAACCCGGGGACTCTCAGCTACGGAGAGCTGGCGGGACGCATCGAACAGTTGCTGAGCTGAGAGGGCGGTAGAGAAGTGCTAACGGAGATGTCGTTGGATCTGCGCTACCCAGCGATTCCGATATCCCTTCTCTGTGCCGAGCGGTTCACTAGCTCCGACCCCCGCTTCCACTCCCTCCGCTGCCTGAACTTCCCGGAGTAGTTTCTACAGTTTTGACGGTTTTAGGCAGGAGATGAGGGTCTGCCACGGTGCAGCAAGCCACTACAGTTTCACTACAGTTGGGGTTTTTGAGGCCTTAGCGGGGCAACCCGATTTGTCCGAATCCGATTGAAATCAAAGAGGAAAGGGTGGAGGGGCTGGGCGGATTCGAACCGCCGACCTGCGGTTTAGGAAACCGCTGCTCTATCCATCTGAGCTACAGCCCCTCGCGCATATTGTCGGACTTTTTCCCCGAGGAGACAAGCCGTGCTCCCGGTCGAGCACCCGGAAGAGGGCAGGCGGTTGGAAAGAATCGAGCAGATTCTTGCGTTGGGGAAACCACGCGCACTTAATATTTGAAGTGGTCGGAGGCGGGGGAGGCAAGCCAGTGCGCCAGGCTCTGTGCCTTGCGGTCTTTTTCTGAAAGGATGTAGTCGCCGCTGGGCCACTGGATGCCAATCGCAGGGTCATCCCACCGAATCCCCGATTCCCCTTTGTTGTTGTAGATCGCCGTGCATTTGTACTGAATCTCCGCGAAGTCAGACAGCACACAAAAGCCGCGTGCAAAGCCGGCGGGTGCCCACACTTGTTTTTTGTTCTCGGCCGAGACCTCGATCCCAAACCATTGCCCCACCGTCGGGGAGCCTTTGCGAATGTCAACAGCTACCAGGAAAGCCCGTCCATAGGTCACCCGCATGAGTTTGCCCATGGGAGGGTCCCACTGAAAATGCAATCCGCGCAAGACGCCTTTGGTTGAGCCGGAGTGATTGTCTTGGGCAAACTCGCCGGGCAGTCCAAGGGCCTTGAATTGGTCGGCCCGAAAGACTTCCAGAAAGAATCCTCTGGCATCCTCAAAAACTTCCGGCACCAGCACGACGACCCCTTCCAGGTGTCTCGATTCAATCTGCATTTTCATTTCGTTGTCCTAGGGGAGCACTCTGCCCGGCGTCAGCATTCCTCCCTGCAAGGGGGTTGTCCAGGCCCGAGAGCAAAACTCCCCAGCGTGAAACCGAAGTCTGGGAAAAACTCCGGTCAGCGCAACCCGTTCAGCTTATATCCTTGTGCCTCGGCTTTCGTCAAGCCGGCAGTTTCCGCAAGGGTAGGCGGCCGGCATTTCTACAGACCATTCAAAGGAAGGTGGAGGTGTGAGCCAGGGCGCACTGCCAGGTGTTTAGGAAAAAATGGACACCTTTCGGTTGTGGGGTTGTCAGTCCAGCACCGGGCTCGCAGTTTGCTGGTTGGTCGTGGACGAGCGGAAGAGGCCGAAGTAAATTCGCAGCAGTAAAGAGCGTTCGGCTGGCTCCAGCCGCTGCTGCCAAGCGGCGATTTCCTGTTCTGAGTGCTCGATCATCTGCCAGAATTCTTGGGGCGTGATACTCCGGCTGCGCTGGATGTGACGGCGCTTGCGGAGCATCCGGGGCATCCCACGGAAAGCTTCCCAGAACCCGCGCAGGCAGGCTTTCAACAGCCCGCGGGAGAGCATCAAGCCCATCCAGAGCACTTGAAACACAATGATGCGAGGTAGGGCGCGCAGGAGCACGGTGGCCGGATAGTTTTTCGCGACCACCCAGATTTGATTGCGGGTGATCAGGCGGAAGATTTCCTTTTTCCCTCGAGCCTCGAAAGTCGCACTCCCTTGATGGTAGACGACCGCGGAAGGGACGTAGAGACCTCGATAGCCCCTCAGCCGAGCCCGCAGCGAGAGGTCGAGGTCCTCCATGAAGCCAAAAAAGTCTTCATCAAAGCCGCCCACCTCTTCCAACACCGTGCGCCGGTAGGCGCTGGCGGTTCCGGCAGCGCTCAAGATTGGACGCGGGACGTTGCCCCCTCCTTTATCTTCCTCGCCATGTCCGATGCGATACCCTCCGCCCCCCAGCAACAAGCCATCGCCGATGCTATCCACCGCGAACGGTTCTTTGTCCTGAAGCAGCTTGGCGACGGCGAAGTCGTATTCCGGTCGTTCTTCCAACGCTTCAATCAGCCGGGTGAGGCTTCCGGGGCGAACTTGCACGTCGCTGTTGAGAACAACGATCCAGTAGTCTGCCGTTTGCTCCAGACCGTGATTGATGGCGTGGCTGGGGCCGTGATTTTTCTCCAGCCGGTAACAGCGGACCCCAGGTAAATCCAGTTGATCCGCTACCGGTTGGGGTGAGCCGTCATCTACCAGAAGAATCTGGAGATTTCGTCCGTTTCCGAATTGCAGGCTCTCGAGGCATCGTGCAATGTGAAGCCCGTTTCCGAAGACCGGAATGATGACAGAGATTGAACCGGTAGAACCCGGATGCTCGGACTTCTCGTGGGTATCTTGAGAGATCGGAGCAACGCAGGGTTCTTCTATCGCCGTTACAGTCCTGGAAGAATCGTTACGCACGTGAGTTCATGTCCTCCCTGCAGGGGTTCTCAGGCTGCATCGCTACTGTTTGTGTCTACTGCTTGATCGCCTAGCATGTTCTCTCGAGGAAAACACAAGCGTGACAGTGCATCTAAGCAAGCCCCCTGGGGTTTTCCTCCATCCATCTTTGTGAACCCGATGCGGGACAATTAGTTCCGCCCTAGATGCAGCCGCATGCCTAAAGCTTCTCTCTTTGTAGTCTTGCTCGACTCGAAAGTCAATGGAAACTTATAGAGTTAAGAGTATTTTAATAACCTGAACAACGTCTCAAAGAAGTAAAGTTTAGCCGTTGGCGACCTAGAACAGGCGTCTCTCGCTCGTGATGGTGCCGAAAGTCCCGGCGTTGGCAATGGTAAAGGAAAAGCGGTATTCATTCGCGCTGCGAATGGGCCCGAGTCCCAAGCGGCGAAACTCGAAAGCGACTCCGCAGCAGTCCCAGTTATAGCTCGCTTGCACGACGGTGTTTTGCAAAAAGTCCCGCTTGATATTCCAGCTCAAGGCCAGAACTGCGTTGAACCCCGGTCGAAAAATCGACCCGTAGCGGGTCAGCAGCCTGAGCTGGTTGGAGCGGGGCTGGAGCAAATCCTCCGTGGGAGTAGTGACATTGCGGGTGGAATAATGTGCGAGGGTAGCGCTTAGCAGGCGCGTCAACCGCGCTCCCACCCGCAGCCGGGAATTCACAAACCGTGATTTGGTTGTATCGTAATCCATGCGGACATCGGTGTCGTAACGGCTCCAGGTGGCTCTTAGGTCCGACACGATGGGCGAAAAGCGCCGGGGCTGGTCGGCAAACGCAAACGGGGTCAGCGAGTTGAGGGCCTCAAAAAGGTTGCGCTGCCCGGGACGCAGGGCTCCTCGGAAGTCGGGGTCAAAATAATATTTCTGGCTCAGTCGCCAGCGGACAACTTCCCGGGCGTGCTGCTGTCCCTTGAGAGGGCGCGTGAACAGTCTTTGCGTGATGGCGTACTCGACTTCGTGCGTGTCGGTCACGGTGTCACGTTCGTCAAACCGGAGCATCTCCTCGAAGTTGCGCACGCCGTTGACGTAGCGGTAGGTGGCCTCCGGCTCGATCACGTGCTTGTAGCGGGCCCGCTTGCTTGCAAAGATGCGCGCAAAGGAGGGGAGCAAGAGGTCAACCCGGACTTCTTCGGTAATGCGGCGAATGGGCTGGTTGACGACGCGTTTGCCATTCGGCTGGGAGGGGTCGTCGATCAGCCGGGCTCCATAGCGCGTGGCACGAACTCCCAACGTCGGTGTAATACCAAAGTGTCGCCCCAGGTGCAGTGGGATCGTGACCCGAGGATAGAGGTCGAATCGCTGGACCAACTCCGGGGTTTTGAAGCGCGGCTCATCCCGGCGCATTCCGCTGATCTGTGAATCGAAACTGAAGTAAACCGGAAGAGTCTTCCACCAGGGCAGCAGCCACGGCCGGGTGCCGAATTCCACTCCGGGCGCCGCCAGCAGGGTGATCGAAGTTTCGGGTTGGGCTTGAAGGAAGTTTTGAAAACGGTCTATGAAAGTATTGAAATAAATTGTGTTCGGGCTGTTGCTGACAAACGCGCTCGCATGGATTTCCGACCGAACGGCCTCATTGAACGTTTCCGCAAACCGCGCCCGGAAGAGAAACGAGCTGAGGATGTTGATGTCGGCAACGGCACGGAAGCCGTTGGCCCAGCGGTTCGTCGCCAGGATTTGGGCAAACTGTCCGCTTTGGTCCACGCCCAGGCCCCGACCGAGGCGGCGCTCAGTGCGGGCCAGCTTGCTGGCCGTAGCGCCAAAGTAACGTATCTCGACAACGCTGCTTTCGGTCGGAAAGCTGCGAAACTCCGCATTTTGGGTCCACCCTCCTTGGGTGAAAAATTGGCCGCCCACGGTGAGGTCGGCGTGCGGGTTGATTGCCCAGAAGAAGGAGGTTCCTACATTGGTTCCCCGGCGTGAATCGTTTCCGAAGCTGGGCATCAGGAAGCCGCTCTTGCGGGGCACCTCGGCGGTGGACATCCACCAGTAGGGCGTGTAGAAGATCGGAACGCCGCGAATCAGGAAGGTGGACCGGTACAGTTGAACATCCTTGCCGGGCCGAATCTTGGCGCGGGCCGCCTTCAGTCGCCATTTCGGTTTGCCGGGCTGGCAGTTCGTGATCCATCCTTTACGAATCAGGTAACTCCCATCGCTTTTCCGATCAACCTGCTCAGCCTCGAAGTAGTAAGGATTGGCAGTGACCAAGTAGGATCGGGTTCGCCGCGGCGTGGGGCCCACGGTTCCCCTCACCGAGAAAAACCTACCGGTCCCTTCCTGCAGGTTGTAGTGAGCTTCGCGCGCTTCCAGGCGGTCGTCTTCCTGCTCAAAAACTACGTTGCCGTGGGCTTCGGCGGTAAGCTCCTTCTCGTTATAGGTCACTTCGTCGGCTTGCAGCGTCATACCTCGGTAGCGAATTTCCACGTTCCCGCGGAACACGGATACGTCACCGAGCTTCTCCTGGGAATCCGCAGCAATCACGACCACCTCGGAGGACGGCGGAGGAGAGGCCGCTTGTTGCCCGAACCCCGAGGCCGGAAAACAGTGCACGAAGAATAGAGTGCAGAGAAGAGCGGACCAAGGCAGAGATAGCGTCGAGGTCGAGTTGTTTTTGTTCGTCTCCATTATCGCCGCAAGTATATTAAGTCCAGGTATTTAGGCAAGTGCCGAGCCATCCCAACGCTGCTGTATTTGGTGTGTTTTCTTGGCCGGGCAAGGTGGGGCTTGCCGTAGTTCTTTCGGAGGGCGTACTTCGGTTTTCTAGATCAACTTCCAGCCCGCCCAGATCGCCCCCAGCGAAAAGCACACCCGCAGGAAGCGCCGGGGAGCGTGGGCGGCCAGCCCAGCACCCAGCACTGCTCCGGGAAAACCTCCCGCCAGCAGCAGCGACACCAAGCGCCAGTTTACGGTACCCACGTAGATGTGCAAGGCGGAACCGATGAGAGAAATCACAAAGCCGTACACAATCGCCGTTCCCACCACCCGAGTCTCGGAAAGAGCGAAGAAGACGCTGAGCAGCACCACCAGCAAACTGCCGGTCCCAATCGAGGTTAGGCCGAACAGGACGCCCACGATCACCCCGATCACAACACCGCGCAGGCCGACGGTGGGGTGGTCTTCGCCTACCTGCCAGCGGCGGGCCCAGCGCGTGTCGCGGGCCAGCACGCACAACCCCAGGACCACCAGCGCCACGCCCAGAAAGCGATCCACCCACAAGTCGGCCAGGTTCAGGTCGCGGCCACGCAGCCAGTAGAGGGCCAGGACGGCCAGGCCGACAGCCGGGATGCTGCCCCAAAGCAGCCGCTTTACCAAAGCGTAGTCAACCGCACCGCGTTGGCGATGTTTGATGGCGCCGAAGGCTTTGATGGCGGCACCGGTCACAATTGAACTTCCCACCGCCAGCAGGGGCGGGACTCCGAGCAGCAGGATGAGAACCGGAGTGGCGATGGCGCCGGCGCCGATGCTGGTCAGCCCGACCATCAAACCTACCACCAAGCCCAAGATCAGATAGGGAACAATGTTTTCCGGCTGCCAGTCGAGGCCGGCAGACTCCGTGGAAACAAATCGCAGTACGGCAAGTGCCGTCATCTTTTCTGCCGAACGCGGGAGAAGAGTCTAGCCATAGACGCCACCGTCAAATCAACTACCTGGTTTTGTTCCGAGCGGGCGTCGCTTCCGACAACCCCCAAATTTTCCCGTGCATGTGGGGCGGTTTCTTGACGCCAAAGAGGTCGAGTATCGTGGGGGCCATGTCCACCAGGCTTGGTCGCTCCGCCTGCACTTTGCGGTTGCAGAACAGCACCCCCGGCACCAGCCGAGCGTCAATGCAGTGGTCGCCACTCCAGGCCTTGGTATTGTCTTCAAAGACGGTGCGGGTAATTTTTCCGGTGACTGAATCCCAGGCGGTCCGATAGCCGGGGTTGTAGCCCACAATCAGGTCGGGGGCGTTCTCCACGTAGGGGCCGGAATAGATGGCCCGGCGGTCGAAGACTTCGGTGATCGCCACCCGGTCCCGCTCCGGGTCCCGCAGGCCGCCCAGCTTTTCTTGCAACTCCTTCTTGAGCGCTTCCATTTCCTGGCCTGCGCTTACCGTGCCGGAGCGCTCGCGGTTCTTCTGGTTGATGTAGAGGCCGTTGAGGCCGAGCGCAAAGGCGCGCGTCCGCTCCCAGTCCACGCCCTTGAGCCACTCCCCGCTTTCCGTGGCGCCCTCTTGCAAAGCCAGGTAACCGTTCTGGTGCAGCCAACTGTTCAGGTTGACGCCGCGTTGGAAGGATTTGAACCCGTGGTCGGAGATCACCAGTAAGATAGTGTTGTCGTCCAGCTTTTCTAGCGTGCGCCCGACCAGGTCGTCCATCTTTCGATACAGCTCTTCGATCGTGCCAGCCAGCCGCACGGTGTCCTTTCCGTTGTTGGCCGGATGCTCGGGCTCCAGGTAACGCCAAAACATGTGCTGCACGCGGTCGGTGGTGTCGAACACGCAGACGCAGACGCCCCGGCGAGTTTTGTCCAAGGCGTCGAAAAACATGCGCTCGCGCTCGTCGTGGATCAGGTAGCACTGCCGCAGGAAGCTTTCGTCGTCCAGGATACCTTCGTTCAAGGCCCAAGTGTCTTCGGCCAAGCCCAGCGTGGCATAGGGCCCCAGCAGCTTGGCCAGGTAGATGGAATAGGTGAGCGGGTGGGAGATGGGCAGCGCGGGTTTGGCCGGGTCGATGTTCACCGGCGTGACGTAGAGTTCCAGGTGCGGGCTGACGGCCGTCAAAAGGAATCGGCAAATGCCGTAGAGCTTCATCCCCAGCCCGGCGTTGAACCGCACTTGAATCCAGTCGGAGTAGATTCCTTTCCGCAGAACGATTTTTTGCCCGGCCAGGTCGAGCAGCGCTTCGTCCCGCCCGGGAACCGGCTGTAGCTTGAACGGCGTGCGCAGCTCGCCCGCTCCGTTCCGGGCGCTGTCGTTGTCGGGACCCACCAGGTGGGAGATCAGCCAGTCGCCCTCGCGCCGCATCGGAACTCGCATTCCTCCCTGCTTCTTCCCGGATTCCTCCGGTCGCGTGGTGTAGAAGGAAAAAGTGCCCTGGCTGCCGCGCAGGTCCGGCACGCACATGCCGGCCAGCAGCACGCCGGAGAACTTCTCGGGCGGAAACGTGATGGGAACCCGCAGGATGGAGGAGAAAATTCCGGCTTCGCCCAGGTAGTTCCAGAAAGGCTTGCTCTTGCGCAGCAGCTTGGTCTGCGGTTTGCCCAGCGGGATGACAAGCTTGCCGATGCGCAGGTTTCGCTTGGCCCCGCTGATTTGGGCGGAGGAGAGATAGGGAAGATAGGTGGAGCGGCTGGGGGCCAGGAAGTCGTAGATGTTGTGCTGCCCCGGGTTCACGCCGGTTTGGAAGGTTGACCACGCCACCGGCGAGATGGGCGGGTTGGTGGTCTGCAGCGGCAGAAAGGTTCCCTGGTCGCGCAGCCGGGCGAGGTGGGGCAGCTTGCCTTCGTTCATGTATTTGGTAGCCAGCTCGGGGTCCATCCCGTCCAGTCCCAGCACCACCAGCCGTTTCACTTTTGCGCGGGTATAAACTTTCCGCCGCCGGAACAGGCGATAGAGCAAGCGCAGCGGCCAGGAGAGCAGGGAAAACAGGGAGGAGAAGAAAACAATCAGCAGCAGCAAGAAGGAAGAGAGGAAAGCGAACCCGGCGCCCGGACCGGCGTAGGCCTCCGCGCCCAGCGGCGAGAGCAACGCAATTGCCAGCGCGCTGCCAGCCGCAATCATCTTCGCTCGACGATTCACTTGTTCTTCCCCTCGGTTCGGGAGTGAGCTAAATCTCAGTTCGCAGCACTCCCTTCAGGGCCAATCCGGCAATCAGCGACAGACCGAAGAAGGGAACCAGCCAATGGGACTCGAACAAACCAGAGTCAATACTTCGGGGCCGATACTTTATTTCGATGGACTCGACCGGAGCCTCCTTCGGCAGGGGCGGCTCACCGGGGTAGAGGAACTGGTTCACCAGCCCCGCGCGGATGCGCTTGCGGGAGAGGAGGCGGGCCGCGCTGTCCCCCACTGTAACCGTCTTGGCAAACGCCTGCTCGCCCACCACTACCCCTAAGGTAAAATCTCCCGCCTCGCTTGCTTCCACTCTCCAGGTAATCTCCTTCCGGTCGAAGATGCGCAGGGGCGGTGCGGTCAAAGCCAGTCCGGGCGGCAACCGGAGCGAGGCTTGTTCCAGCCAGCTAGGTTCCGTGAAGTTGGCTTCAACCAGGAAAGGCTCATTGGGCTGGACCGTGTGCTGGCCCAGGCGCATCTCCAACTGAACCATGATCAGAACGATGGGCAGGAACATGACCGCCAGAGGTCGCAAGGAAAACCCCATGTAGCTGAGGGTGCTGCCGAGAATGCGGGCGTGGGTTCGCAGCACCACGTCCAACTGGTCTTGGAACAGCCGAATGGCTAAGAGGTGCGCTTTGATGCGCTCCTTGACTTGCTTGATCCCCGCTTGGTTGGAAGTGGTGCGAAAGACCAGCACCATCAAGATGCCGGTCAGGAAAGAAACAACCGTGAGTCCGACCATCGGATTCAGGGATCGGAACGGGAAAAAGATAAGGTCAAACAGTTGGTTGACCAGGGTGAGGAAAGTTGTCATCGGCCGGTGTGCGGTGCTTCTTTTTCGACTGGTGTGAAGACGGCAGGTGATTTACTCAATGTAGCCCAGGCCTTCCAGCCTCTTCTTGATTTTTTCTTCGTCTGCGGGCGTGAGCTCGTCCGTGCCCAGGATGCGCGTGGTCTCCTTTTCCAACACGTGGGCGACGAATTCATCGCTGGAAGAGTACCCGGCCGCCTCGGCGCATTGCTTGACCTTCCGGAAAAGCTCGTCGTCCAGCTTGATTCGGTTCCCGAACATTGCCTTCTCCTCCTGCGAAGCTAATTGTTCCCGGCGGTTCCAAACGGGGGCAGGAACACCGATTGGCCGACCATCTCCGGTGTCTTCTCAATTCCGAACTCGGCCAGAATGGTCGGCGCCAGGTCGGTCAGTGCCGGCGCAGCCGCCCGGAGCTTCTTGTTGCTGAGCAGGACGCCCGGAACCAGGCGGAAGTCCATGCAGTGGTCGCCGCTCCACTCATTCCGGTTGTCTTCCAGCACCGCGCGCGGGAACTTTCCCAGAATCGTGTCCCAGCCCGCGCGATAACCCCGGTTGTAGCCAACCAGCAGGTCCGGAGCGTCCATGACGTAGGGGCCAGTATACACTTCGGTGGCGCGGTCAACGCGAGTCATAACCGGCCGGTCGGCCTCCGGGTCCGTCACACTGAGCAGCTTGCGGATGATTTCGTCCAGCAACTGCTCAGCCTCCACGCCCGGCATGACGGTTCCGTAGCGTTCCCGGCCGCGCCGGCTCAGGTCTAGGGCGATCAG
>JACZYA010000198.1 GCA_022571295.1 Acidobacteriota bacterium
CGCTAGACTACGCCCGTCGCTCGGCGGGTGTCAACGAAAACTGTTGGAAGCAGCCTACTCCGGGAAGTTCATGCGGCGGAGGAGGGAGTGGAAGCGGGGATCCGGTGCGCAGGGGGCCCAAATCCGGAGCTACATTGATGGGGAAATACCCCTTTAGCACGTCATTCCAAGATTACGCGCTCGACTTAGCAGCCCGTTGGAAGAGCACTGGAGGTGACTCCGCTAGTTCAACGCCCGCAGCCAGTTCGGGTGGCGTTTCATAGGGCATTGACAGGAATCAAGGGCGTACTAGAATAGCCGGGTGGGAGCTCCGCTGGGGGATCAGCAATGCCACTTTACGAATACAGTTGCCAGGAGTGTAAGAAAGAGTTCAGCCGGGTATTGACCCTCAAGGAGTACGAGCGCGGCGACGTGGAGTGTCCCGGCTGCAAGAGCAAAAAGGTCGAACAGAAACCCGCCACCTTCTTCGCCGTCACCTCCAAAAAAAGCTAGGCAGCAGCCACAGAGGCACAGAGGCATAGAGCTTGGGTAGCAGGCGGCTTACCCCCAGCCCGTTTTCTGCTGGTGCCTTGTTCAATTCTCCCGCCGGGTCTTTTCGACCGCGAACAAAGCAACAGCACGAGCCAACATCCGGCAAGAGAAAGGATGCACACGGTCCGGTAAAACGCCACCAAGTGCAGCCAAGAACTCATCTGTGCAACGCCAGGATGTCCCCGAGATCCCGGTCAAAGTTCTCAGCCCACAAGTGCTCATCGGTGGACGCACGGATCAATTGCGCGGTTACGCGAACCCGTTCGCCTGCCCGCAACACCGAGCCTTCGATTACCGCGTCCACCCCCAGCTCCCGGGCAATTTCGGGCACCGATTTGTCGGTGTCCTTGTACCGCATCGCGGAAGTCCGGGAGATCACCTTCAAAGCCCCAATCTTCGACAACTCGGTGATCAGCGCTTCGTGCATGCCCTCCACGAAATAGTCCTGCTCCGGGTCGCCCGACAGGTTCTCCAGCGGCAGCACCGCAATTGAGGTAATCTGGCCCCGCCCCGCTCCCCCCAGCAGCCGCTCCCGCAAGCCAGCGACGTTCAACCCAATCAGCACTGCCAGCAGCGCCACCACGGCCAACGCAACGATTCGCAACTGCCGGATACGGGATGCCCAGCCTGGTCGCTCCACGGGGTAGATGAAGCGGTAGCCCCGACGGGGAATGGTTTCGACAAAACGGGGCGTTTCGGCTGAATCCCCCAGCGCCTCCCGCAGCCGCTTGACGGCCGCGTTCAGGCTGTGCTCGAAATCAACAAAGGTATCGGCAGGCCAGAGCTTCTTCTGAATCTCCTCCCGGGTCACCACCTCGCCGGGCCGCTCCAGCAACAACGCCAGGATTTGGAAAGGCTGCTCCTGCAGCTTGATCTTGGACCCCTGCTTGCGCAGCTCCCCCGCCCGCAGGTCCACCTCATAAACCCCGAAGCGAACCATGCGCGGCGAGTGTGTGCTTTCGCCCATCTGCAGGCCCTGCTCTCCTTTCGCGGCTGGTGCGTTGCGAGGATTCTACCACTCCCGCGACCCGTCCCCAAGAGCGGCTTCCGCGCGTCACCCGCTGTTGTAACCAACTCACTCTACTCTACTTAGCTTGTCACCCGCGCTTCCTCCCCGCGTCACCCCCCCTGCATTGAGGTACCTGCTGCCCTGACTGAAAGTGGCGTCGTGAACGGAAATCAAGGAGGCGACGCCATGACAAAGACCTTCAAGAATTGCCTGGCCCTGAGTTTTCTCCTCGCCCTCAGCCTGCCGGGTTTGACTCAGGCAGGTTCCACCGCCAAGGCGGAAGCGAACTCTCCAATCACCATCCGGCTGTACAACTACTCAGACCTCCCGCAGGCTGCCCAAGCCCGAGCCGAAAAGGTGGCCAGTGACATCCTGCGCAAGGCCGGGATCACCGCACAATGGCTTGATTGCCCGATAGCAAAGAACCAGCAGAACCCGGCCTGCAGCCTGCCCCTACGCCCCACCGAGCTGGTCCTGCGAATCCTGCCCGGTTCCAAAGCCGCCCGCGCCGCCCTTGACGCCTGCCACTTCAGGGAACTGGTGAAGGCGCTGAGACCGTTTGCTGACTGCGCCGACTTCATCGGCACGCATAGCCTACACATGAAAGACGAAACCGGCCTTTGGACGCCCTTTGCCAGCACGGGGAAACAGCCACCATCCATCCTTGTGTCGGACGTCCGAACCGCCCGCGCTGTTCTCGCCAAGGTGGACACCGCGCAATGACTCAAGACGAGCTAAAGGCCCTGATCGCCCAGGACGAGAGCGACCTAGTGGACATCCTGACCACCACGGTCAAGCAAATCCCGGACACGGAGGGCTTCGTCTTCGCCGTCATGCAGATGCAGATGCTGGCCCGCGTCCTGTACTGGACCTGTGACGTTCTCGCGGCAAGCATAGGAGGCTGGGAGTCGGAGGTGGCAGAGGTGGAAACGGAGAAGTATGATGCCTGAGTTGGACATGCCTGTACACGTGGCAGTCGTGGTTGACGATCTACGCAATGCAGCACCAACCAATCCGGACGAAAGCCTACTCCAAGAGGCTGCCGACCTGCTTGAACTTCAAGTAAAGCTGGTTGCCGACTTGCGGGCGCTATCGTTGAGTAGAGACGATGCCTGAGACTCCTTCTAACTTCTGCACCGGAGAGTGGTCTGAGCTTCAGTTCGCGTGGGATTCTACTTCCTTCCGTGAGGCTATGACCTGCTGGCGCCGGTACTACTACCGCATCGTCAAGGGCTACGTCCGCGACACGGCGAAGTGGGACCTCGATTGGGGCCGCTATTATCACATCGGCATGGATGCGCTCCACACCGGCATCGCCAAGGGCCTTGACCGGGACGCGGCATTGGTGGTGGCTCTGCGAATGATGATGATGACGGCAGGAGATTCTCCTGCGGAAGGGGATAGGTTCGGTAAGCGTATGCGCTGGAAGCCTTGGGACCCCGATCCCGAGTGGCGCCACTACAACAAGAAGAACCGCAGCACCCTCATCCGCGCCCTGATCTGGTACTGCGAGGCCCTACCGCCCGAGGACGCGCCTCCGGTCGTCTTCGAGGACGGCACCATCGCCACGGAGTTGAGCTTCCGGATACCGCTGGCGCGGCGAGTGCCAGACGATGGCTACGCAGCGGCCCATGGTGATCTTTCTCGTGCTTACGTGCTGTGTGGCCACTTCGACGGTCTAGCCCGCTACGGCGCCGAGACCTTCATCCGCGAGTCCAAGACCACCAAGTCCACCATCGGCTCCTACTACTTCGACCAGTTCAAGCCCAACGTCCAGATCGACATCTACGCCCTCGCGGCCTCGGTCCTGTACCCGGACACCGTGAGCGGCATCCTCATAGAGGCCTGCCAGACCGCTGTGGGCTTCACCCGTTTCGACCGCGAGCCGATCCGGCACACGCCAGCGCGCCTGGACGAGATAGCCGTGAACCTCACCACCCTGATCGCCCAAGCCGAGATCAACGCCAAGAGCGGATACTGGCCCATGAACACCACGGCCTGCGATCAGTACGGGGGCTGCCCCTATCGGCCCGTCTGTCGGAAAAGCCCGAGCCTGCGGCAGAAATTCCTTGACGACGGCATCGGGAAAGTGCGATACATAAAGGACCCTTGGAACCCCTTGGAGGAGCGCTAAAAATGAAGAAGCTGATAAATCTGCTTCTGCTAGGCGCAGAGGAGACGAGCCACGTACCTGACTTGGAAGTGTGGCTGGAACGTCACGGCACCAGCGTCATGGTGAAAGCGTCGTTCTCCGGTTCTGTAAACGCGTGGAAAGTAATGGAGCTGTTCGATGACTTCACGTACAAGGCAGTTGGTGACTTGCCCCGGCCCTTCCCAACCAATCGCATGAAGGAGCGCAAACTGTGAACATCCGACACTGCTTCATCATCCTCGGCCCCGAGTCCGAGTGCGACTTTCACCACTCCGGCCCCGACACCTGGACCAGCAACGCCGTCGCCACCTTCCCTGGCGCCAAGCCCGAGGACCGTGAGGCCCTCAGCAACACCATCGCCCGCTTTTTCGCCAAGGATGTGACACCGCAATTTGTTTCGGGGCCGCCAGCGGAATCGCCGGAAGCAGAACGGGCAACCACGGTCTCGCCGGAAAACATCCAGAAATGGAACGCGGGCGCGAAAGTCCTCGGCAAGGTGCTGAAGTCCGCCGGCGTCCCCGAAGAGGACATGGACCTGTACACGGAGACGTTCAAGGACCCA
>JACZYA010000061.1 GCA_022571295.1 Acidobacteriota bacterium
CACAAGATGGCCAAGGCAAATCCCATCACCGGCAGCATCGAACCAGACCGCGCCCACTACAATCCCGTCTTTGAAGATCGCATAGCTCCGTCCGCCCGCTTCCAAATCCCGCCGAGCCTTCTCGATACATTCCTCCAAGCTGGTGGGAGCGAAGGTGTCAATCGTCTGGTGCGAAAATTCTTTCAACAGACGCCAGATCACGGGGTAGCACGACTCAGGAGCCGGGCTGACCAATTCAAAACGATCTGCGGCGGCGGGCTGCGCTGGTGCAGCCTGACACGCTGCGCTCGATGCGGTGGTTCCGGTTTCCATCACTGCCTAGCTTTTCCCGAAAATAGTGAAACCCACAAATCCAGCCCGTACTCACGGTTAAATCCTTGGTGAATAAAACCGAGCTTCTGCAACCGGACCGCGTGTTGCTGTAGCGTCGGTGGCACAAACACCCAGATTGCCGCGCGCTCAATTCCTTTCTCCCGCAACTCCTGCTCAGCCGGATATAGCAATGCTGCAAAGTCTTCAAACGGGTCGCGTGAGTTGTCAGCCAGGGGATCAAGCAAGAAAGCCGTCTGGTAGGTGATGGAACCGAACAAGCCTCCACGGACTTGGCCGACCTCATCCTCCAACACGAACGAGAGGGGATAACTCTGCGCCACAAGCTTATTGGAAGGTACCGCCGAGCCTACATGCGCCAGCATCCGTTGAAGCGCAAGGGTGTCGCCTTCCGCGAATCGACGCACGCAGGCCAGCCGCGCCGGTGGCTTTACCGGAGTTGGCCCGTGCGCCTGCCCATTGGAATTTTCTTTAGCCGCCTGTGCTTCCTTAACGCCTGTGGTCGCTGAAGAATCGGCGCTGGCGGGAAAAATTCCCAAAAGTTTTTCCATTTCCCCGGCCATTACGCTGCGACCTCCAGTTTCCACTCAAAGGGGATGGATGGACGAGGGAAGGTACGAATGGAGCATGCCAGGGGCCGGACTGGGATCGCTACTACCAAGCGGTGGTCAAGGGGTGGAAAGAAGCGCTGCGCAACCTGAAGGCGTTCCTGGAGAGCTAGCTCAGTTATCTTTTATCTTTCAACTGAGAGCCGAAGGGGCGAGGCCCTCCCCTCGCCCCCTCGGAAAGTTTGCGGCCGACCTGGGCAAGCGAGCCGGAAAAACCTAGGTACTTTCCCGGCAACGTGGATAAAGGAAAGAAATAATAGCAAGGTCGCTGGCGCTGTAAACTCTCTCGCCGCCAGCGGAGTCGGAGGGCAAGCTGCCCAGGCGACGCGTCTGCGCCAGCGACCGAACTTTTTCAATGGGAATGGAGACCAGCCGGGCTACTTCTTCTTCCAGAAAAACATCCTGCTTGGCTTTGATCTGCATTGCCATCCTAGATTACCCACTTAGCCTGAGAGCACTTTGGCTGCCAGAACCCCCCACAGCCCGTACCGCTAACTCTCGCCGGCGCAAGCGGTTAGCAGATACCAAAATGTCATCTGGGAACGTACTGGCGGGAAACTGAAGGCGGAGTGCAATCCCTTGCGCTCTTTTTGCACTCGGTGGGGTGAGAAAACAACTGCACACCTGGAAGGGTCGCAGCAGGAAAAGGGAATCGGGGCGACGTTTCTACCGGGTCTTCGGTTTCGACTCCCCGGCAGCCTGCGCGTAGCCCAGCTTTTCCGCCACCTCGACCGCAAACGGCTTGCTGGCTTCTCCCATGTACAGCGAGAGGTGCGGGTAGGGAATCTCGATCCCCTGGGCGTCGAAAGTGTTCTTGATGCGCCGGCGCAACTCGCGCCCTACTGTCCACTGCTGGATGGGCGTGGTTTTGATGCGCACCTTGATGATGACCGCCGAGTCTGCGAAGTCGTCCACGCCAAGAATTTCCAGCGGGCCCAGGATTTTGTCCGCGAAGGCGGGGTCGTTCTGCAATTCCTCTCCGATTTCCTTCAGTACGTCCATCACGCGGTCCACGTTTTCCTTGTAGGCCACGCCTAGGTCAATCACGTAGTAGGAAAAATCTTTGGTCATGTTGGAGAGTTCGGTGATGGCGCCGTTGGGGATGACGTGCACGGTGCCGTCCAATCCGCGCAGCACAATGGTGCGCAGGCGAATCTCTTCCACAAAGCCGCCGGTGCCGTTGATGATGGCTACGTCGCCCACGCGCACTTGGTTTTCCAGGATGATGAAGAAACCGGTGATGAGGTCGCGCACCAGGTTTTGCGCTCCGAAGCCGATCGCCAGGCCGCCGATGCCCACGCCGGTGAGGATGGGCATGATGTCAAAGCCGAGCTCCCGAATCGCAATCAAGACTGCCACGCTCATGACCACGGAGGTGCTGACCATGCGCAGCAAGCCGCTCAGGGTGTCGGTGCGCTTCCGTCGTTCGGTGATCTCTGCCAGCGGGCCTTTGCGCGGAACGGTGACCACCGCAAAACGGGCGATCAACAAGTGCAGGATTCGAACCAGCGCAAAAGCGCCCCCGAGAACAAACAGGATGCGCAGGCCCGGTCCCGTCAGCCACGCGGCCACCTGTTCCCATCTCAACTGTGGAACGCCGCGAATGCCCAGCCCGCTCAGGATGATCAGCAGCGCCGCCACGCCGGCGACAATTTCGACCGCGTGGCGGATAAAGCTGGTCAACTGCTTGGCCCAGCGCTCAATCCCTTCGATGTGCTCCTTGTTTTTCTCCTCCATGCGGTTGGCCAGGCGGCGGATGAAGCGCGTGGTGAGCCACAACCCCACCCCCATCAGCACCAGCACGCCCACCACGGCGAGTAGCGTGGGCAGAAAACCCTTCAGCGTTCCTATGTCCGGCATTGGTTCCCCCCTTCTGCGACCAGCATGGCCGTTCGGGTGAAGCTCATTCTACCGGCGGTCACTGCGCTTGCCAACACCGCTGGGGAATAAAGTTGGCTAAGTGGCCGCACTACCATTCCTGCTCCGCCAGGGCTTCCTTGAGCGGGGAATTTTTGCCATTATGACGGCATGCAGCCGCGCCTCTCCACTTGGGGTCTAGTGTGGGTTCTGTGCTGGTCGTTCCTGACTGTCGGGACATTCCCTCCCGTGTCTGAGGCTGCGACGGAAGCGGCGCAAAGCCGGCGGCAGATCCATGAGCGCCGGCGACGCTGGCTGCAATCCGCCCGCGAGAAGGTCATGAAAGACAGCCGGCGCTTGGTGGAGTTGGCGGCTGAGTTGTGCGTTGAAGCCGGGAGGCCCGTGCAAGACCCGCTGCCGCCCGAGTTGTTGCAGCAGGTGGAGGCGTTGGAACCCGAAGCGCGAAAGCTGCTGGCGGCGGTGGAGGAATTCGACGAGAATTTCCTTCCGGTTTCAGTTGTCACCACCGCGGAAAAGATCGAAGCGGAAGCCAAATCTCTCCGGCAAGCCTTGCGGGCTCTTCCCCAATTTTCCCATTGGAACAAGCTCGCCCGCTTGGTGCGGCAGGTGCAAAAGCGCGCCGACTCCATCAAAGACCGCACCCGCATGCCCTGACCAGCCCGTTTCCTCTACGGCAAGCGTCACCCGGTCTTGATCCACGCCACGATCACCGGCACAAAGATAATCGAGACCACGCTCATCAACTTGATCAAAATGTTGAGGCTGGGCCCGGCGGTGTCTTTGAAGGGATCGCCCACGGTGTCGCCAATCACGGCGGCCTTGTGGGTATCGGAGCCCTTGCCGCCCAGGTTCCCGTCTTCGATGTACTTCTTGGCGTTGTCCCACACCCCGCCGGCGTTGGCCATCATCAGCGCCAGCATGACGGCGGAAATCAGCGCTCCCGTCAGCAATCCCGCCAGTCCCGCCACGCCCAGCAGAAGACCGCTCGCAATCGGCGCGAACACCGCCAGCAATCCCGGCAGGATCATCTCCCGCAGCGCGGACTTGGTGGCGATGGCCACGCAGCGGGCGGAGTCGGGCTCCGCTTTCCCCTCCATCAAGCCGGGGATGGTGCGGAACTGCCGGCGAACCTCTTCGACTATGCTGTTGGCCGAGCGCCCCACCGCTCCCATCGCCAGCGCGGAAAAGATGTAGGGCAGCATGCCGCCCAGCAGCAGGCCAATCAGAACGTTGGGGTTGGCCAGATCGATGCTCAGGTGGCGGGTGGAAAAAGCGCCGGCGCCGCCCGCCGCCTCCACCGCTTCCGCCGCCGCCCCGCGGAACACGCTGAACAGGGCCAGGGCCGTCAGCGCAGCCGAGCCGATGGCAAATCCTTTCCCCACCGCAGCGGTGGTATTTCCCACCGCGTCCAGCGAGTCCGTCCGCTGGCGCACGTCTTCTTCCAGGCCGCTCATCTGCGCGATGCCGCCGGCGTTGTCCGCCACCGGCCCGTAGGCGTCCACGCCCAGGCTGATGCCCAGTGTGGAGAGCATTCCGACCGCGGCGATGGCAATGCCGTAAAGTCCCGCCCACTGATAGCTCAAGTGGATGCCCAGGCAAATCAGGAGGATGGGAATCCCGACCGAGTGCATGCCGGTCGAGAGCCCGGCGATGATATTGGTCGCCGGCCCGGTTTTGGACTGCTCGGCAATGTGGCGCGCCGGCCCTTTGTCTTTGGCGGTGAAGTACTCGGTCACCTGCCCGATGGCTACGCCCACCACCAACCCGGCCACCACGCTCCCAAACACCGCCCAGGGAATTTCCAGCACGTTCACCAGCACGGCGCCCCCCGCCAGCACCAGAACCGAAGCTACCAGCAGGCCGGTGACGAGCGCGCGGTGAATGTGTTTCTCGTTGCTGGTCCGCACGAAGAACGTGCCCAGGATCGAAGATAGGATGCCCACCCCGGCCAGAATCACCGGGAACAGCACCAGCGACTGTTGCAAGTCACCGAAGGCACTTTGCTCGGTTCCCCACAACTCCACCGCGCGGGTAGCGCTCAATCCCCACGCCAGCCCCATGGAGGAGATGATGCTGCCCACATAAGACTCGAACAGGTCCGCGCCCATGCCGGCGACGTCGCCCACGTTGTCTCCCACGCTATCGGCAATGGTGGCCGGGTTGCGGGGATCGTCCTCGGGGATGCCGGCTTCCACTTTGCCGGAGAGGTCCTGCCCCACGTCCGCCGCCTTGGTGAAGATGCCGCCCCCCACGCGCGCGAACAGCGCAATCAGCGAAGCCCCCAGGGAAAAACCGAAGATATACCCGGACGCCTCCTTGCCCTGCCCTTCCAGACCCCCGAAGGCGTAGTAGAGTGTGGTGATTCCCGCCGTGCCCAGCGCCACCGCCGTCAAGCCCATCACCGCCCCGCTGGAGAAGGCCACCCGCAGCGCGGCCGCCAGTCCTGTGCGCGCCGCCTGGGTGGTGCGCACGCCCGCGCTGGTGGCCGTTCGCATCCCAATCCAACCGGCTGTCGCCGACGCCACTGCCCCCAGCAGGAAACTTACGGCGATGTAGCGACCCTGGGGCAGGAAGGCCCACAGCACCACGAACATCACAGCCACAAAGCCCGCCAGGGCGGTGTATTCAATCCGCAGGAAGGCCATGGCCCCGCTGCGAATCTGCGCGGCAATTCGCTGCATCTTGTCCGTACCGGCGTCGGCCCGGTCGATTCTTCGCTTCAGAAAGAACGCAAAAGCGCCTGCCGCCACCGGCGCCGCAATTCCGAAAGCGAAGAACAGCGTCTCTCCCATCAATCTTTCTCCTTTGTCTGTGGCCCGGTGCCCGTTGTTGCCAGGGACTGGGCCAACCCACTTAAGATTATGATTTCAACCGGCGCATCTCCGCGTCGGGCCAGTGCTCGGCCTCGATTCCATCGGCTTAGAAGCATGCAGGAAATCCGCGGAGGGTGCGCACAGGCACCCGCAACCCCAACCGAAAAACGTGCATTTATAGCATAGTTCAGCCAACCTCGACAACCCGCCCACCCGTGGGGTGCTGGATCAAAACAGTGTTGCTACGACGACGCATCCATTCTCTTCTTGTCAGGGCACGACTTTAGTCGTGCCGTAGTGTACCGCCTAGCAGCAGTGGCTTTAGCCACTGAGGGAAACCCCCAACGGCCTGCCTGCGGTAGGCAGGGTAGGCAGGCACCTGCCGCCGGGCGGAAAAGCGGTACGACCGCCCCGTGGCAGGTGCCACGGGGCTCGGCGCGAGCTTCCCATTTTCAAAAAGACCCACTCCCTGCCGGCCACCCGCCTTGTGCGTTGGCGCGGGGTCGCTTACAATAGAGGACTTTGCTCAACCTATTCCAAGCTTCTGGCACTTCTTCTGTCCCGGCTGGCACTCCCGGCTGGGTTTCTTCCCTGATCGGCGTGGCCGGCGGTTGGGGTCTGCTGCTCATTGCCTTCATTGACTCTTCCTTTGGCACCCTGCCGATTGTCAACGATTTACTCGTGATTTGGCTTTCCGTCCAAGACCCCCCCCGCTGGGCCTTCTACGCCGGGATGGCTACGCTGGGCTCGGTCCTGGGCTGCTTGGTGGTTTTTTACCTGGGGCGCAAGGGAGGCGATTTGCTGCTGCGCAAGAAGGTCAAGCCCCACCAGGTTGAGCGCCTGCGCCGCTGGTACGAGAGAAACGAATTCCTCACCGTAGCCGTTCCCGCCCTGATGCCTCCGCCCACGCCCTTCAAGATCTTTGTCCTCGCCGCCGGGGTGTTCCAGGTGCGCTTGCGTTATTTCCTGGCGGCGCTCATCTTTGGTCGGGGCTTGCGTTACTTCGGTTGGGGTTTCTTGGGCGCTTACTTCGGGTCGCAGGCCCTGACTTACTTGCAGCACAATTTCTTGCAAATCGCCGGCATCGCCATTGGACTGATCTTGGTCGGCTATCTGCTCGCCCGTCTGGCGGAGCGCTTCCGCCGCCCGCGCGCTCCCGCCGGCTAGTCCCGCTCGGGGAACCGCGACGACCCCAACCGCCGCCTGTCCTGCCCTCGGCGGGGTCAGCGCAAACCTTCCGAGAGCACTTGGTTGCTTTCGTCCAACTCGATCCAGGCGACATGCCGTCGCAACCCTGAGGCGTCCGAGGCGTACTGAATGTCTTGTATCCGAACCTGCCACCCCTGCGGCTGAGGGATGACCATCAAGTGCGGGAAGCGCGCTCGCGCCATAAACACCGTCGCTGTGCGGGTCGTCAGCGCGGCTTTCAGCGTCGCTGAGTCTTCCGGCTTGTAGTATGTGCGGGTTGCACCGCCGCCGCGCTGCACGCCCAGAAAACTAATCTCAACTGTCTCGTAGGTACTCTCCGTTTCCACTATTCCGTGCCACTGCAACGGACTGAGCGGAGTGGGGAAGGCGGCCACCCGCAGCGGCGTGCGTCCACGATACAGGCGGGAATCAAGCTGCGCTTCGGCATCGCTGTGCAATGTGCCGCGCCCCGCCGCCAGGAACACGCAGGCGGCCAGCGCCAAGCCGGCGCCCCAGCGGACGCCACTTTCGCTCCGGCGCGCCCCGATTTCCTCCGAGATCAGCCGAAACAGGATCGGGAGCAACAGGCCCAGCAGCAGCAAGGCCACCAACCAGAGATCAACCGCGGGCAGCCAGTCCAGCGCGTAGAAAGTTTCGCTGAAGGGATAGAGCAGCTGAATTCCCGAGGCGCTCGCCCCGTCAAGCGCCCAATGACTGAAGGCGCCCAGTTGGCAAACCAGCAGCAGATTGCGCAGCAGGTGCGGTGCGGGTCGGCGGCGGCGAACCAGCAACCAAAACAACAAGGCAACTCCGGCGGCAAGTCCGGCTGCGCCCAGCAAGGAATGGCTCCACGTCCCCCGCCGGGCAAGATAGCTCAGCGGGCCGCCGAGCGCGTAGGCGTAGTCAATATCCGAAATGTTGGCCGCCACCACCAGCGCCAACGTGCCATAGGGAGCGACGCGACCAGCGCCCGCGCGCGCCAGCGCCAATCCCGTCAACGTATGGGTGAAGATGTCCACGGCCCTAGCGTCCTCCTGACCGCGGAACCAGCAGCGAAAGCGCCTCCGGCACAATGACGAAATCCATCGGGAGGGCGCCCGCCAGCTCTCCGTCCACTTGCACCTGAATGCGTTGGTTCCCCGGCTGCGCTTCCACCCGCCGGGTGCGCAGAAAGCGCACGTCGCGGAAACGCTCCAGCAGCCCCGCTTGCAGCGCCAGAAAATAGAGCAAATAGAGAAAGCGGTTGCGCCGCTGAAAGAGGCAGACTTCAAACTCGTCGCTGAACAGGTCGGCCCTGCGGGTTAGTTGCACCGGGCCGCCGTAGTTCTTGGTTCGGCTGACGACCAGAAGGGCGGCCTGGAAGCTCTGCCCCTCCACCCGCACACTAAAAAGCGGAAACTCATACTCCAGGAGTTGGCGGAAGGACTCAATCCAATAAGCGAGCATGCCCAGGCTCAGCTTGGTTTTCACACTGAGGCGATAGACGATGTTGGCATCCACACCCACGCCGGCCATGCAGATGAAGTAACGCTCACCGGCCCGGCCCAGTGCAATCCGGCGGACTTCACCGGCGGGAATATACTCCGCCGCGCGCCAGATGTCCCAGGGCAACCCCAGCTCCTTGGCCAACACATTGCCCGTGCCGGCCGGCAGCAGCGCCAGTGGTACCCGCGAACCGGCCATGCCGTTGACCACCTCGTTGACGGTGCCGTCGCCCCCACAGGCGATAATCAGGTCGCGGCCCGCAGCCACCTGCTCGCGGGCCAGCGCGGTGGCGCTGCCGGCGCCGGTGGTGGGAATGCGAACGATGCGAATGCCGTAGGCGTCGAGCAGGTGCGTCGCGCGGTCCAAGTCGCGCTGGCGTTTCCAGCGCAGCCGACCGGAGAGAGGGTTATAGATGAGGGCGGCGTTGCGAAAGCGTGGCGTCGCGGGCATGGCTGGGCGCAGCCATTATGAGGAAAAGACTATCCTCAGGTCGAGCCCCAACTGTTTTTTGCTTGCCCATCTGCCGGCAGACGGCCCGCAATGTAGGGGTGGAGGGTTACTTGCCACGTAGGAGCGCGTAGAGGGTCAGGCCCAGCCCGCTCAGAAAGAGCAGCGGCAAGCAGACATCCAGGAGCGGAGGAATGACGGTGAGGGGGAATTCCATCGGGTTGTACCCGCCGGCAAAGTAGTAGAGGACCGCGGCCAGGAGCATGTAGAGCAGTCCTTGCCGGACTTTCCCTCCTTCTTGAGTCGTGCCACGGCTGTCAACGGCGTGGATTTCCGGCAGGTCTTCGCGGCAATTGGGGCACCGCTTCACATGGCTGTCGAGAATTTTCCCGCAGTACCCGCACTGCCGTTTGCGAGCGCGTGTCCCACCGGGATAATTTCTGGCCGGGGCACCGCTCCGTGGACTGGCTGGCCAGGGTTGATGGTTCAGGTTTCCCATAACGCCGCGAAAAAATTGCTGCACAATCCTCAAATCTTCCTATCGGCTGGCCGCGCCTGAGGTTGAGACTCCTCGTTGTTTGTGCCTTGCTTGATCCCCTGGTGCTGCTACACTTTCCCATCAACCGTCGAAGCTGAAAAGGAGGGGATATGGATCGACGCTCGTTTCTGGGTGGGTTGCTGGCGGGGGTGCCGCTGTCGCTGGCGAGTCTTGGTCGGGCTGAAGCATTGCCCCGGCAGGCTGCAAAGAGTGGCACTCCGGCTGGCGCTGTAGCCATTGCCAGCGCGAACGGACTGGAGGCCGTCCGCGTGGCGTACGACCAGTTGGTCGCAGGCGCCGATCCCGTGGACGCCGCCATCGCCGGGGTCAATCTGTTGGAGCTTGATCCCAAAGATCATTCCGTGGGCTACGGCGGCCTGCCCAACTTTGACGGGGTGGTGCAGCTCGACTCGGCGGTCATGCACGGCCCCAGCGGCAAGGCCGGCGCGGTCGCCGCGCTGGAGGGAGTCAAGACCCCTTCCAAGGTCGCCCGCCTGGTCATGCAGCGCACCGACCACGTGCTCCTGGTCGGTGAAGGGGCGCGGCGCTTCGCCGCCATGCACGGCTTCCCCAGCGAAAACCTGCTCACGGACGAGGCGCGGGAAATTTGGCTCCGGTGGCGCGAGAAACTTTCCACGGAGGACGATTGGGTTGCGCCGCCCGAGGACGGCGAGCCGGGACGACAGGCGCTGTTCGAGGGCGGCCCCGAGGAGCTGCGTCCCACCGGCACCATCCATCTCTCCGCCCTCACGCCCACCGGCGATCTGGGTTGCTGCACCACTACCTCGGGGCTTTTCTTCAAAATTCCGGGCCGGGTGGGCGACAGCCCCCTGATCGGCTGCGGCCTCTACTGCGACAACGACGTCGGCTCCGCCGGCGGCACCGGGCGCGGCGAGTCGGCCATTGTCAGCAACGCCAGCCACACCGCGGTCGAGTTCATGCGTCAGGGCTTGGGGCCGCAGCAGGCGCTGCTCAAGACTATGGAGCGGGTGGTCCACCTCAATCGTGACCCGCGCCTCCAGCGTCCCGATGGCCGCCCGAACTTCAACTTGAGGCTCTATGCGGTCAACAAGGCGGGGGCTTACGGCAGCGCCGCCATTTGGGGCGGGGGAAAATTCGCGGTGGCCGACGCCCGCGGCGCTCGTCTGGAGGAACAGGCCTACCTCTACCGACGCCAGCAGAGTTGATCCGCTCGGTGTGCTGGGCAAACGCTTAGCACCCGTCGCCGTGGCGGTATAATGGACGCATGCCGGCTGGCATCAAAGAAAAGCTGGAAAAGCTGCGGGAAAAAATCCGCCGCCACGAATACCTCTACTACGTCCTCGACAACCCCAAGATTTCCGACTCCGGGTTCGACCGGCTGCTCAAGCAGCTCAAGGAACTGGAGCAGAAGCACCCCGAGTTGATCACGCCCGACTCGCCTACCCAGCGCGTGGGTGGGCAGCCCCGCGAAGGCTTCGTCAAGGTCAGACACCGCAGCCCCTTGCTCAGCTTGGACAACGCCAGCTCCTTCGAGGAGTTGGGCCAGTTCGACCGTCGCGCGCGGGAAGCCACCGGCCGCGAGACGCTCGACTACGTCTGCGAGCACAAGTTCGACGGCTTCAGTATTTCCCTGCGCTACCAAGATGGAGGCTACGAGCGCGCGGTCACGCGCGGCGACGGGCAGGAAGGCGAAGATGTAACCCCGAATGTGAAGACCATTCGCGCCCTGCCCCTGCGCGTGGACGAGAAGCAATTGAAGAAGGCCAAGCTCGCGCGGGACTTTGAAGTCCGCGGCGAAGTCATCATGACCCGCAAGGCCTTCCAGCAGTTGAACCGCCAACAGGACGAGCGCGGCCAGCGCGTCTTCGCCAACCCCCGCAACGCCGCCGCCGGTTCCGTCCGCGTGCTCGACCCCGGTATCATCGCCCAGCGCAGGCTCGACATTTTCACCTATGCGTTGCTGGTGGAGGGCCGCATCCCGCTCAAGCGCCACTCGCAGGTGCTGGAAGCGTTGGCGGCGCTGGGTTTCAAGGTGAACCGGCATTGGAAGAAGTGCCGCGGCTTGGACCAGGTGATCGACTACTGCAAGCAGTGGGAGGAGAAGCGCGAATCGCTCGACTACGAGATCGACGGCATCGTGGTGAAGGTGGACGAGATTGCTTTGTGGGAAGAGCTGGGCACCACATCCAAAGCGCCGCGCTACGCCATCGCCTACAAGTATCCCGCCCGGCAGGCGACCACCGTTGTCCGGGAGATTCGCGTTCAGGTGGGCCGCACCGGCGCCTTGACCCCGGTGGCGATCCTTGAGCCGGTGCAGGTCGGCGGCGTAACCGTCAGCCGTTCCACCCTGCACAACATGGACGAGGTGGAACGCCTCGGCGTGCAGGAAGGCGACACGGTCGTGATCGAGCGCGCGGGCGACGTGATCCCGCACGTGGTCAAGGTGGCCAAGCGCGGCCGCAAGGGCCAGCGCAAGCACTTCCTCATGCCCACGCGCTGCCCGGAGTGTAAAAGCCGCATCCACAAAGCCGAGGACGAGGTCGCCTATCGCTGCGTCAACGCCGCCTGCCCGGCCCGCTTGAAGGAATCGCTGCTGCACTTTGCCGGACGCCACGCCATGAACATTGACGGCCTGGGCGAAATAGTTGTTGGCCTACTGGTTGGCAAAGAATTGGTCAAAGATGTGGCCGATCTGTACACGTTGAGGAAAGACAACTTGGTTGCCCACGTGATTGATCACTATGCCCTGACGGAAAAGGATCGAGGCAGGCTCGAACCTATGGAAAAGAAATCCATAGCGAAATTGTTGGAGGGAGTTGAGAAGAGAAAGCCAGTGGTTTTGACTCGCGTGATCTCCGAGCTCCGAATTCGGCATGTAGGTGAGCAAACAGCGGAGCGGTTGGCGGTTCGCTTCGGTTTGATCGCCGCGCTACAGTCCGTTTCTTATCGGCAGTTGCGCGAAGTGGACAAAATCAGCGAGAAAGCGGCTCAAAGCATCGTTGAATTTCTTGGCGATCTCTTCAGCCAACAAGTGCTCAGAGAACTTCGTTTGGCCGAGCAGGAGTTCTTTAGGAAAGTAGCTGAATTACGGACCTTCAAGAAGAAAGATGATCTGATCACTGCAATAGGAGCTCTGTTTGCTCCGAAATACCTCGGCGATAAGTCAGCGCAGAACCTGCTGGATGAAATCGGTGCCAGCAAGAAAAGAAGTTTGGCGCGGCTGATTTATTCCCTCGGCATCCGGTTCGTGGGAGAGCGCACCGGCCAGTTGCTGGCCGTGCACTTCGGCTCGCTGGACGCATTGAAACAGGCAACGCAAGAGGAGCTGGTGGACGTCGAAGAAGTGGGCGAGAAGGTGGCCGCTGCCATCGTGGAGTTCTTCGGTGAGCCGGCCAACCAGAAAGTGCTGGAGAATCTTAGCAGAGCAGGATTAGTGACGGAAGAGAGACGTGCCAAGCCGAAAGGAACACAGCTGGCGGGCAAGAACTTTGTGCTGACAGGCGAGTTGGAGCAGTGGACGAGGGATCAGGCCAAGGAACTCATCGAATCTCTTGGGGGCAAGGTGACAGACTCGGTGAGTAAGAAGATCGATTACGTGGTAGTGGGGGCAAGGCCCGGGTCAAAGCTGGGAAAGGCGCGAAAGCTGGGTATACAAGAGTTGGATGAGACTGCGTTTGCGAAGATGCTGGAAAAGGAGTGACGGGAGCAATGTCTGAATTCAATCCTTCAGCACAGACACCCCAGCGGCTTGGCAAGAGGACGTGGGCTTCATGATCGATCTGGCGGAGTCATCAGCGGAGAGCAAGAAAGTTGTCGGGCTCTTTTGTGGAGAGCCGAGTCTGGTCTCGGAGGATTAGCATGCGATACGTCGCACTTGATTTTGAAACAGCCAATTCGGATCGCTCTAGCGTATGCGCGATGGGAATCGCCGTCATCGAAGGGCAAGTGATTACAAGAAGAACGTCGTGGCTGATCAGACCTCCTGAGCTTTATTTTGATTCTTACAATATCAGCATACATGGCATAACAGAGGAGGATGTCGCGGACAAACCTGAATTTCACGAATATTGGGATGAGTTTAAGCAGTATTTCGAGGAGGGGGATCTTGTTGCTCATAGTGCAAGTTTCGATTTGAGTGTTTTGAGAAAGGTTCTTGATCGCTACGAGATTCCCTATCCTCAACTCAATTATTTTTGTACACGGGTCATTGCCAAACGGATCTGGCCAAATTTGATCAATTACGGTCTTGCTACGCTTTCGGAGTTTCTAGAGATTAAGTTTCAGCATCACGATGCAGAAGAAGATGCTGTTGCTTGTGCCAAGGTCGCCTTGCATGCTCTTCGCAAAGTTGGCGTGAGATCTCTTGAAGAGCTTACACATGAAATAGATATTAGTAAGGGTCGATTGTACCCGGGCGGTTATGAGCACTGTGGCGTAAAGCCCAAGTACATGAGACCGAGCGAAATAATGCCAGCTACTGACAAATTTGATCTTAGCCACCCCTTTTTTGGAAAATCAGTTGTGTTTACTGGCACACTTCGCTCCATGGTTAGGGGAGAAGCAATGCAGAAAGTCGTTGATTGTGGTGGGCGATGCGCGAACTCGATGAGTAAGAACGTGAATTATCTTGTTATGGGTGATCAGGATTTTTCAAAATTGAAGGATGGGAAGCAAGGCACGAAACACAAGAAAGCAGAAGCACTAATTGCGGATGGAGCCGATCTTGAACTTGTCCCTGAAGCTGAATTCTTGGAGCTGCTCGTGAGCTAGTGCTTTCAGCCCTCAGGGTCTCGTGGCCGAGGAGAAGCGCGCCGCGGTCAAAGGCACACGACTGGCGGGCAAGACTTTCGTGCTGACGGGCGTGCTTGAACGCTGGTCGCGCGACCAGGCCAAAGCTTTGATCGAGTCGCTGGGCGGTAAGGTGATCGGTTCAGTGAGCAAGAAGACCGGCTACGTGGTGGTGGGGGCCGAACCGGGCTCCAAGCTGGCGAAAGCCAAAGCCCTCGGCGTTGAAACGCTGGACGAAAAACAGTTCGCCCGCTTGCTCGGGCAAGAGTGAGGAAACCCAAAATGTTCGAAGAGCACTACGGACCGAAGCGACGCAAGCTGCCCGACAAGCGCACACTCCTGCGGGTGGGCCTTCCGATTGCGGTTGCCCTGTTGTTGCTTTTCTCGCTCGGCGCCTGGGTCAATCGCAAGCAGAATCAGATGCAAGCCGAGTACGCCCTGTTCACCATCAATGAGGCCCTGCGCGTCTATTACGGGCGCTATCAAGGCTACCCCGACAAGCTGGAACGGTTGCGCGGCGCAGAGGAGGGCAACCCGGAGCGGGGACTGCCGGAGCACGCCCGCCTGCTTCCCACCCCCATCGCCCAGAGCCGATTTGAAGCCAGCGGCTACCAGGTTCACTACCGGCCCGGACAACGCCAGCAGCGCTGGGCCGCCACCGTCCCGCTCTTTAGCAGCTATCAACTGACGGCCGAGCCGCTCAACTTCCTCCGGGGGGGAACCTCCTACGCCACCGACCCCACCGGCGAGATCGTCCGCCAAGAGAGCGGCGAGGAGAGCGAACCCGCCGGGGAAGAGCAGGGCGAGCCCTCCATCACCGCCACTCCCGCGCCATCGAACCCGGAGCCCGCGGAGCAGTAGTCGGTCTTTTTGAAAATGGGAAGCTTACGCCGAGCCCTGTGGCCTGTCCTGAGCGGAGCCGAAGGGCACCTGCCACGGGGCGGTTGTAACGTTTTTCCGCCCGGCGGCAGGTGCCTGCCTACCGCAGGCAGGCCGCCGGGCTCAGCGGCAAATCGATATCGTGAAACTGTCCCACTACCCCCGGGGAGCGATAGCTTCGGTTTCCACTGAGGCGTATAATAGATTTGGCGGGTGAGCCGGGTGATCGCTCGTGCCCCTTGTGGGTGCGGGAGGAAAGTCCGGACTCCCAGGGCAGCGTGCTCTCCGAACCTCCCGACGGGGAGGAACGAGGTGAGGTCCCGGCTGCCACATCGGCCGGGAACGGAAAGTGCCGCAGAAAACAAACCGCCGCGTGCCTGCCTTCCGGCAGGCAGGGCTCAGTCCCGAAACGGACGCGCCCCGGGTTGTCCCCGGGACGACGCTTGCGGCAAGGGTGAAAAGGTGGGGTAAGAGCCCACCGCACGGGCAGTGATGTCCGTCGCACGGCAAACCCCGCGCGCAAAACGGATTTTGTGGGCACGCCCAGAGCCCGCTCCGCGGTTGCAGCCTTCTGGAGCCGATTAACCGCAGTTGCGGACGCAGAGTTCACGGCGCCCGTATCTCTGGTTGGCTTCCTTCGCGCAGGACCAGCAGACGGCCTGCCGGAATTTTGTGGAAGACCTGCATGGTCCCACTGGGCCAGCGAACCTCCAACCTATCGACCAGCTTGGAGGAGCCTAAGCCGAAAGTCAGGCGTGGATCGCTTTGCGAGAGGTAGCTTGAGCCGCTGCGCCGAAACTGTTTTTGAACCATGTTACCGGTGCTCACCGTCACTCGGGCGCCGATCGCGTCGCGGTTTGATTCTGTTCCCACTAATTGAATTTGAATCCAGTTGTTCGTGTTCCCCCCTTCGTTGCGCAACAGATGTGCAGGACCGCCGTTTTCGGTGATGACCAGATCCAGGTCCCCGTCATTGTCGTAGTCCACAGCGACCACTCCGCGACCCACATAGGGCTGACGCAGGGCTTCGCCGGCCTCCGCACCGACCGGACGGAACTTGCGACTGCCCAGGTTGCGAAACAGAAGCGGGGACTGCCGGTAGCTGACTCGCGTTTGGTACGTCTCCACGAGGTCGTCAATGTGACCGTTGACGACTAGCAGGTCTTGCCAGCCGTCCAGATCGTAGTCCAGAAAAATAAGCCCGAAGCCCAAGGAAAGCAGGCTGGGCTGTCCGATTCCCGCCTGGAAGGCGTAATCAGCAAAAAGCAGGGTGTCGATGGGGTGGAAAAAGCCGATCGATTCGTAGGAAAAGTTGCTTATCGCCACTGCTCCCTGTCCGTTGTTTTCTACATCTGCAACATCGATCCCCATACCCGCCCGCGCCAGACCAGCTTCAGATACAGCAAGTCCGGAACGCAGGCCCACCTCTTCAAACCGAAATTGTCCCCGATTCAGATATAACTTATCGGGTTGGGTATCCTCAGCGACTACCAGATCCATCAACCCGTTCGCGTCGAAGTCCCACATGGCCACGCCTAGGGCTTTGCCCTCCGGGTTGTGCATTCCTGCCTGTTCTGTGACATCCTCGAACTTCCCGCGGCCAAGAGTGCGGAAGAGGCGCGAACTCGTGCCCGGGAAGATCTC
>JACZYA010000199.1 GCA_022571295.1 Acidobacteriota bacterium
TCACGTTTGAGTAAAAGACGTTGGCCGATTCGCCTTGACCTGGATGAACCTCGGTATTCAGGAGATCGCCCATCATGAAAACACGCTTCTGCGGGATGTAGAGCGTGACATCACTGTTGGAGTGCGCTCGTCCCTCCTCGGTGAACTGGAAAGTCAAACCGCCGAACCGCAGCGTCATGGTTCCCTCGAAAGCAATGTCCGGTAGGACAAGCTCGGCGCCGCGATACAACGCATTTTCGGGCGCGTCCGACGCTCTGCGCTCCTCGAACTCTTTGCTCCCCTGCATAAAGAGATCCCGCGTTTGTATGCGGGTGGCGATGAAGAGGGGCTTATCCTCGCGATAATGCCACACGCCGGTTGCCTGGTCTCCGCCGGCATACGATATGACGACATAGCGGACTTTCTTGTCTGTCGTTCGCCGGATCGCCTCGAGGACTTGATCGCCGGTCCGTATATCCGCATCAAATACCAACACGCCCTCGTCGGTGACGATGAAAGTGGCATTGCTACGGCCAGCGGGATGTTGCATCACATAGACGCCGTCCGCGATCTGGCGCGAACAACCGAGGGCCTGCGTGCGCTCATTGCCCTTTCAAAAAAAGGCCGGTTTCCGGATACCATGCAAGACCTTGTGTGCTGATCGAACGCGTCGAGAGCGTCCTCTTGCTACCGTCCAGTTCGACAATCTCGACTGTGCCACCGTCATCCCCCTGCAACGGGTGTTCGAGAAAGGCAATCTGGCCTCCCTGTGGCGACACACGCGGGTGGCTGATCCAGTTGCCGGATTCGTAGAGCACATTGCCTATCGGGAACTCCAGGCGGCTCCGCCCCGCAATATCCCGCACGACAACCAAGTTTCTTCCGTCCGGAGCCCAGTCCGCCCACTGAACCTTGTCGAGGATTTCGCGGGGCCCCCCGCCAGCCAGCGGAACCCGCGCCAATGTACCGATTCCAATGTACGCCCCGGATAGGCGACGGTTCAGGGAAACGGCCATCTCTCCCAAAGACGACATGGCCAGGATCTCAGTATTTTGGAAACCCAGCAGGCGGGACTCAGGGCTCTCGGGGCGGGTGGCGTAGAGCTCCAGTGAGTTTCCCTCCCAGGTGGCCCCGTACACAATTGTCTGGCCATCGGAAGCGAACCGCGCCATTCGAATCGTCCCACGGCGGAAGGTAAGCTGCTGATACTGGGGCAGCGTTCGCTCTCCGCCTTTGCCCACCCACCATCCGCCGACGAACGCGCCCACAAGCGCGAAGGCAACAACACCGACCAAGAGGGGCTTTCCCCACCATTGCGACGCAGTCCTTCGCACGACTTCGCCATCCGCCGCGGGCAGAGCGGGAACACTCACCGTCGCACCCCGGGCCGAATCCGTGTCGCGCCTCGCCCGCTTTAAGTCGGCACGCAATTCGGAAGCTGTCTGGCAACGCATCTCGCGATCCTTCTCGAGCGTCTTGCTGAGAATGCGTTCCAGCTCGGCAGGCAAACGAGGATTTAGCTGCCGAACGGGCGTCGGAGCTCGGTTCAGAATCGCTTCAAAAATTACCGCAGGAGTTTCTCCATGGAATGCTTCACGACCGGTCGCCATCTCATACAGCACCACGCCGAGTGAAAACAAGTCAGTCCGGGCGTCGAGTTCCTCCCCGCGGGCCTGCTCAGGGGACATATAAGCCACCGTCCCGATGGACGTGCCCGGACTCGTGAGACGTGGATCTTCGGTGGTGCCGGTAACCGTCGCATCGGTGGACTTCCCGGGCCTCGCTTGGGGCGCCAGCTTCGCCACGCCGAAATCCAGCAACTTTGCTTGGCCACGCTTGGTCACGAAGATATTTGCTGGCTTGATGTCTCGGTGGATGATTCCCCCCATATGCGCGGCATCAAGGGCGTCCGCAATCTGAATGCTCAGATCGAGAAGAAGCTCCAGCGGCAGGGGCTGACCAGCTATGCGTTGCTTGAGGGTTTGACCCTCGAGAAGCTCCATCGCGATGAAGGGGCTATGGTCGTGCTGCTCAATGTCGTAGATTGTGCAGATGTGGGGATGGTTCAGCGCCGAAGCAGCGCGGGCCTCCCGTTGGAAGCGTTCGAGCGCTTGTTCATCTTGCGACACTTCGTCCGGGAGGAACTTCAGTGCCACCAACCGTCCGAGCTTGGTGTCTTTGGCCTTATAGACCACGCCCATACCGCCGCCGCCCAGCTTTTCCAGCACGCGGTAGTGCGAAATCGTCTTGCCTATCACAGGAACGCCCCCTCTCGTGCTCGCCATCTTA
This sequence comes from Acidobacteriota bacterium, assembly GCA_022571295.1. GTDB lineage: Bacteria > Acidobacteriota > Terriglobia > Acidiferrales > 2-02-FULL-67-57 > JACZYA01. The sequence goes on from JACZYA010000199.1 coordinate 2,269, forward strand.
GGCGGCGAACGCAGGCAAGTCAACGCACCCAGACTCTCAGATTCAGTCCTACATCCAGTTTTTCAGCTTCTCACACACCTGGGTACTGGGGGATGAAAAGCTGCAAAGCTGTGGTGGAATGCTGGGAGGCCGCAGGCAGGTCAACGCGGCTTACTCCGGGGAGTTCATGCGGCGGAGGAGGGATTGGAAGCGACTAGTCATAGAAAAGGGGCAGAGCTTCCTGTGCACTGCCCCAATTGTCGAGCCTTGCTAGGCAAACAGCAAATCTACTTGTACTTCCCTTGGCACTCGTAGACGACCTTTCCATCTTCCTGCAGCGTGGCCTCGCAGGTGCCTTTGCCCTTTGCACCCTTGAGCTTTCCCGTACCCCCGAGGAGCTCCCATTTGTGTCCAGAGATAGTAGGCTTGCCATCCTTGGTCTTCGTCTTGAACGAATAGTCGTAGTACCCTCTATCCCCATTGACCATCGTGTCCACAAAGGTGCCAGAGCTAAAGGACACATTGCCATGGTCCTCTACGACGCCTGTTCCCACGCCTTCCGTTGAGGCGAGTCCACGAACCACCCAGGGCTTCGTCCAGGTGCATTTCACTTGGTTGACTACATACGAGTGGTGCGGGCGACCCTCGACAGGAATAGCGTGTTCCTGACTGGGTGGGTCACACACGGTCGTCCCCGACATCCGCTTCCACGCCTTGGTGGCCTTCAACTCCACCAAAATCACTTCAAAGGCTTGATCGCTCAAGTTTTCAGGCAGGTGTTTCCCAGCGTCGGCCCAGCCGGTGTCTCCAACCTTTCCGTGCTCCTCCTTCGTCTCTCCGTCTGGCAAGGTGAACTTCATGCGTTCGTCAGTGAGCAATACCCACACGCCTGCGGGGTGCTCGTGCATGACCGACTTCTCGTGGGGGCCGTAGGTTATTCGCAGCACCCGCACCTGGTCATTCTCAAACACCACCTTGTAGTGCTTCGAGTCAACCTCCGTGGGGTCTTGAGCCATCGCTGGCAACGCCAGCAGCAACACCGATACCACGACGAAAGAGACTGCTATCCTGTGCATGGTTGCCCTCCTAGATTGTCATCAGAGTGAAACCGAAAGGAGCCCCAACTGCGAGACTACCCTACTCCTGCCAGTTGGAAGGTGTCAACGAAAACTCTAGCGCGAGCCTACTCCGGCAAGTTCATGCGGCGGAGGGGCTGCTGGAACCGAGGGCTATCCCTCAGCGGGTCGAACGAGGAAGAGGCTCAAAATGTGCTCTACACCTCAAGAACGGTACATTCCCGCTATTCTACGCGTACCAATTTGAGGTGTGTCTTCTCCTCATCAAGGTTAGGCAACCGAACGCCGGTGCGGGAAGATATATCAGCATCTTCGAGCCAGAGGTTGTCGCCCTCAAGCCGGTACTTGTAGCTAGCTTTGCCCCCTGCAAATCCTGGCACTTTTGCTAGCAATGGGTGTGTTACAAGCATGGACTCAGTCAACTCGTACGTGCCAGTGTTCACAATGATTGTGTCATATGCCGCGACCTTCTCTTCGTCAATTGCTTGCCAGACATCAGCAAAGGGAACACGGGGTTTCGTGCCAGGTGTCCAGATAGCGCTATAGTGCCCACTGGTAAAAATGTAAAAGCCTGGCTGGGGTTGGGAATTGAGCGTCTCGCCGTCGGCATTGACCACCTTTATCTCTGTGATTCGCCACACGCCTTCGAGTGAATCTTTTGCGGGCGCTTCCCGCGCAACGGCAATACCGCTCAAGCAAAAGAGTGAAACTAGCAACACACCGGCAAAGGTCTTCACATGCGTCATTGTTGTAACCCTCCCCTTCGGTTTTTTCGACATCCATGACGATGGGGTGTTCAATGAAATCAGAATATTTTTTAATGAGCGTACGAATCGTGTACGGTTCGAGGAAATCCTGATGCGCCTCGCGCAGATGCAGCGTCACCTGCGTTCCGGGCGATGGCTTGTCCTGGTCT
>JACZYA010000062.1 GCA_022571295.1 Acidobacteriota bacterium
GCCACGGTGGCGGTGCGGTGGACCACGCTGCCGGTGGTGGCGGCGGTGGTGGTGACGATTGCGCTGGTCGGCACGCTGCTGCCCTTGCGGTTGGTGCGGCAGACGCAACCGGCGGTGATTCTGCGGGGAGAGTGATTCCGTGGCGCTGATTGAAATCGAAGGACTGAGCAAACTCTACCCCGGTGGCGTGCGGGCGCTGGAGGACGTCGGCTTTTCGGTGGAGCCGGGCGAGTGGCTGGCGGTGATGGGCCCCTCGGGTTCGGGCAAGACCACCTTGGTCAATTTGCTGGGCGGGCTGGACACGGCCACCAGCGGGCGGATTCTCTTTGACGGGATTGAGCTGGGCGGACTGACGCCGGCTGAGTACACGCGCTTCCGTACCGAGAAGGTCGGCTTCGTCTTTCAACAGTTCCACCTGGTGCCCTATCTGACCGCGCTGGAAAACGTCCTGCTGGCGCAGTACTTCCACAGCATGACCGACGAAGCGCAGGCGCGCCGGGCGCTGGAGGGCGTGGGGTTGGGGCATCGCCTGAACCATTTGCCGGCGCAGCTTTCCACCGGTGAGCAGCAGCGGGTGGCGATTGCGCGCGCGCTCATCAACCAGCCGCGCCTGATCCTGGCCGACGAGCCCACCGGCAACCTGGACGAAGAGAACGAAGCGGTGGTGATGCAGCTCTTCCACAAGCTGCACCGCGAGGGCCACACCCTGGTGATGGTGACGCACGACCCCGTCATCGGTCGGCTGGCCGACCGGCGGCTGGAGCTCCAGCACGGGCGGCTGGCGGGCATCACCATCTACCACGAGGAGCGCGATGAGTTGGTGGACCACCTGCTGCAAGAGGTCTGGATGCTGCGGGAAGGGAACCAGTCGCCGGAAATCGCCAAGCTGCGCCGCACCGCCGTCCTGGACGTTGGCGGCACGCTGGCCCGCATGGCCGAGCGCGGGCTGGTGCGGGTGGAGAACTCGCACGTGCTCTTCACTCCGGTGGGCGAGGAGCGCGCCCGCGACGTTATGCGCCGCTACCGCTTGGCCGAGCGGCTCTTCCGCGATACCTTCGCGCTGGGCGACTCGGAGGCGGAGGACACCGCCTGCAAGTTCGAGCACATCATCAGCCCGGAGGTGACCGACCGCATCTGCCGCTTCCTTGGCCATCCCGGCACCTGCCCGCACGGCAACCCCATCCCGCCGGGCGCTTGCTGCTCGCGCGCCGGGTAAGGAGCGGGTGCGGAGCACCTCTTCCAAACTGTCATGATGGTCTGCGCAGAGTTTACCCCTCGACTGTGCCTAAGGGCAGGCTGGTGGGCAAGCGAGCCGCGCAAAAACACAGCTTGATCCACTACGCGACATCGTGGAGTGCGTTACAATCATCCCATGGAGTGGTTGCCTGATTTCTGACTAAGCAGAAGAGGAGAGGAAGCCGTATGCTGCGCAAAGTGATCATTCTGGGCTCGGGCTGCGCGGGCTCCACCGCCGCCATCTACGCCGCCCGCGCCAACCTGGAGCCGCTGGTCTTGGAAGGGCACGAGCCCGGGGGGCAACTTTCCCTGACCACCGCAGTCGAGAACTACCCCGGCTTTCCCGAGGGCGTGCAGGGGCCGGAGCTGATGGAGTTGATGAAGAAGCAGGCGCAGCGCTTCGGGGCCGAGTACAAGATGGAGTCGGTCACGGAAGTGGACCTGAGCCACCGGCCGTTTACCGTGAAGGCCGGGAAGCACACCTATCAGGCGCGGGCGCTCATCATCGCCACCGGCGCTTCTGCCAAGATGCTGGGGCTGGAATCGGAAAAGAAACTCCTGGGGCACGGAGTTTCTACCTGCGCCACCTGCGACGGCTACTTCTTCCGCGGTAAAGAAGTGATGGTGGTGGGCGGTGGCGACACCGCCATGGAGGAAGCGCTTTTCCTGACCAAGTTCGCCAGCAAAGTTGCGGTGGTGCATCGGCGCGACCAACTGCGCGCTTCCAAGATCATGGTCGAGCGCGCGCAGAGCAACGAAAAGATTGAGTTTGTTTGGGACACGGTCATCTCCGACATTTTGGACGTGGACAAGGGCGAAGTCACTGCCGTCAAGCTGAAGAACGTCAAAACCGGCAAGGAAGCAACGCGCAAGGTCGACGGTGTTTTTATCGGCATCGGGCACGACCCCAACAGCAAAGTCTTCGACGGCCTGCTGGAAATGGAGCAGGGTTACATCAAGGTGTTCGACGGGTCAAAGTCCAGCGTGGAAGGTGTGTTCGCCGCCGGCGACATCCACGACCACCACTACCGGCAGGCCGTCACGGCCGCCGGGGCCGGCTGCCGCGCCGCCATCGACGCGGAAAAATATCTGGAGGCGCTGGGCGAAAAATAGCGTTCGGCTGCTGGATTACCGAGATTCGAAAACATCTTAGGGCATGTCATTCTGAGCGAAGCGAAGAATCCACTTCTGCAAAGTAAGCAGCGGATGGGATTCTTTGTCGCCCGCCCGAGGCGGACTCCTCAGAATGACAAGCGGGGCGAGTTTCTCACCCTCTGCTAGCGGAGAAGAATCAATTTTGTCTGGTGGCCGCCCAGGTATTCGGCGCCGTCGTCGGTAATCAGGACTTCTTCTTCCAGCCCCACTCCCATGCGGCCGTCCATCCACGGCACCTCCACCGCCGCCGAGGGTTCCACGGCGAAAATCTGGCCGCTTTCCAGTTTCCGGAAGACGGCGCGGCCGTAGCGGTCGGGCCAGTCGGGGCCCAGCAGCGGGCCGACGTCGTGGGTGAAGAAGCCGACCGCGTGGCCGGTGGCATGGACGAACTCGTCGTAGCCGGCTTCGACGATGGCGCTGCGCGCGGCCGCGTCCACTGCCTGCGCGGTGACGCCCGGGCGCATCTGCGCTACCGCGGCTTCGTTGGCGCGTACCACTGTCTGCCATAGCCGTTGAATTTCTGGCGGCGGTTCTGTTTCACCCTCGCGCAGGACGTAGGCGGTGCGTTGGATGTCAGTGCAGTAGCCCTCCATCTTGATGCCGAAATCAATCCGCACCGTGCGTCCACGCTCAATGACGGCGTCGGTGGGGGCGGAGTGGCCGCGGTTGGGCCCGGCCACCACGCTGGGGCAGCCGTCGCCGCCCCAGGCGCAAGTGAAGCCCAGCTCCTGCATGCGGCGGCGCAGGAAGTTGGCGATGTCGAGCTCGGTAGTCACTCCGGGCTGGATGACTTTGGGCGAGAGCGCTTCTTCTTCCAGTTGGATGGTCAGGGCTACCGCCCGGCGGTAGAGTTCAATTTCTTCCGGGACCTTGCGCGAGCGGAAGGAAGAGATGATGCCTTCGGCCGGCACCAGCCGCCCGGCGTAGTCCGGCCCGATGGCCCGCTCCAGGTAGCTCTTGAGGCCCGCGCTGAGGCCGTCGGCAATCGGCTCCATCTCAGAGATGTTGACGGCAATGCGCGCGGGGTCGATTTCCTGGACGATGCGGCGCAGGTGAGGCAGCAAGCCTTCGCGCCCGTAAGAGAGCACCTCCTCGTAGATGCCGCTGGCGCGGAAGGGATTGACGTCGAAGTTGGCGCAGATGGCGCGGCGGCGCAGCTTGCCGCCTTTGACTTCAAACAGGAGCGCGGCCGGCAGCACGGCTTCCTCGGCTGCCAGGTCGGCGGCCAGCGGGTCGGGGTTGTTCTCCCGCGTCAGCACCAGCCACAAGTCCACGTCGTTCTGCTGGAGGGCGCTGAGCAGGTAGCGCTCGATGCGCTCTCGCCGCAGCCGGTGGAACCGCTCGGTGGAATCGGTTGCAGGATTGTCGGCGACGGCGAACGCCGCCAGGCCGAAAGAGATGAGACCAAGGAATACACTCAGAGCAAGCAGTTGACGTTTCATTGGGCGTTGGCTCGGCCGAAAGTGTCGGCAGGACGAGAGTCTAGCACACGAGATATTGGGTGAGCTATGCGCGGCGCTGTCCGGGGTATTCGCTCGAACCCTCCAGCTAAAGAAGAACCCGGGCTTGACGATAAGGGAGAATGTGAGGGTACTGAGATGACGCTGGTTGGCCTTTCATTTTCCTTTGCGCAGTTGCAGTTTGTGTTTTCTCCTCGTTTGGACGCAACTGCGGCCTCTTCGGTGCAGGAGACCGAGGAGGTCTCCGAGGTTGACGAGGTCGAAGAGACTGGTGATGTCGGAGACGCCGGCGATGCCGAGCTCCCGCCGGAGGAGCCGCTGACCCTGGAAGACCGCATTGTTGCCGCAGGCTTCCGGTCGCCCAGCACCATTAATATGCTGCAACGGTTGCAGCGGCGACTGACGGACGGTTTAGAAGGAGAGAAGCTGGCGGAAGTTGAGGCGGTGCTGGCTGAGCTGGTGGACGCCGCCGGCGAGTTGGCCGCGGCTGACCAGCGACCTTTCGGCCGGAGCATTGAGCATCAGTTGAAGCAGTTGTTCAATGCTGCTTCCAGACGCCACCCAGTGCTTCCAGAGATCGAGTCGGTTACGCCGCCCGCCGAGGAGCCGGTACCCGAAGCGCCGCCGGTTGAAGAGGCGCCAATCGCCGACGAAGAGCCGGCCCCCGCCGTTGATGTTTCCGTCTAGTTGTTCTTTTTTGTTCAGTACCGTTGGGAAGGTCGCGCCCTGTAAGGGGTGCGGCTAGTGTCCTGTAACCGAAGAAAGTGACACATGAATTCGCTGAGGAGCGGGTGCCCCGCAGCACGCGGGATAAACTCCGCACCTCTTCCAAACTGTCTTGTTTAACAAGTCAGTTCTACACGCTCCAGGCATTTTCCGCTTCACGTTCCTCCTGTGTCACCTATTTCAGTAACGCAACACTAGAGCTTGTGGCAGACGGCCAGGCCGTCGCGCAGCGGCAGTAGGGTGGGGAAGAGTTCAGTCGAAGAGTAAATGAGCCGGTTGAACTCCAGGATGCCGCGGGTGTTTTCGTCCGGGTTCGGCTGCGTGACGCGTCCCGACCAGAGCACGTTGTCGGTGATGAACAGGCCGCCACGCCGTAAGCGCGGCACCGCCTTGCGGAAGACCTCGGGGTAGTCGCGCTTGCTCACGTCGTTGAAGATCAAGTCGAACTCGCCCTCCGCTTGGTCGAGCAGGTCGAGCGCGTTTCCGGTCAACACCTGAATGCGATCGCGCACGCCGGCGCGCTCGAAGTAGGCTTGCGCTTCTTTGGCATTCTTGGGGTCGCTGTCGGTGTAGTACACGGTGGCGGCGGGGCAGGCGCGCGCCAGCCAGATAGTGGAGTAGCCGATGGCGGAGCCCATCTCGAAGATGCGCCGGGCGCCGATGAGCTGCGCGTACTGGTAGAGCACGCGGCCCACCGCCGGGCCGACGATGGGGATGTTGCGGCGCTCGGCCTGCTGTTCTATCTCTGCCAGCACTTCATCCCGCTTGGGCAGCAAGGCGTAAAAATATTTTTCGACTGTCGAATCAATGATTCCATTCATCGCGTTTTCTCCTTTGGGACAAGGGGGCCAGCGGCCGTGTAGCCGCCGGTAATCAAACGCCGTTGGGTCGGCCGGTTGGGGAGAAAGTAGGTCCAGGCGACATGCTGTTGCCCGGTGGGCAAGCGGACTTTGACCAAGCGGCGCACGTAGAGACCTTTCTCCGGCTGGGCGGAGTTCACTTCCTCCAGCTCGTCGAGCTGCTTCAACTGCCGGGCGGGTTCCCGAAGCAGGTAGAGCTCGCCTTCAACTTTGTCGAATACGGAATCGGAGGGGAGCGCGCCGGGGTAGGGATACTGCTGCCGCCAACTCGCCTGGATCACGCCCACACCCAGAAAACGTGCCCCATGCCGGCGGAGATGCCGGTGGAGCGGATACCCCCGGCGCAGAGAACCGTAGACGAACAGCTTGTCGCTTTGGGCAACCGCGCTCTCGGAGGATTCTCTGCTTGCGGGCACGTCGGCTAACCCAGAGTGTCGCCCGGTTTCATGGCGATGATTTCCAGGCCCGTGATGTCCTTGGTCAGTTGCTTGAGCGCGTCGGGGGTGCCGGCCAGAACGGGGAAGGTGCCGAAGTGCATGGGGATGACGGTCTGCACGCCCAGCAGCCGCAGGGCGTAGGCGGCTTCGCGGGGGCTCATAGTGTAGTGGTCGCCGATGGGCAGGCAGGCGAGGTCGGGCTGGTAGAGCTCGGCGATGAGCTTCATGTCGCCGAAGACGGCGGTGTCGCCGGCGTGGTAGAGCTTGAAGCCGCCCTCGAAGCGGATGACGTAGCCGCAGGGGTCGCCGCCGTAGATGATCTTGCCGCCGTCGAGGATGCCGCAGCTGTGGTCGGCGTGCACCATGGTGACTTCCAGGTCGCCGACTTTCTGGGTGCCGCCCTTGTTCATCTCGGCCAGGTTTTCCACGCCCTTGGAGCCGAGCCAGTTGGCGGTTTCGGGGATGCAGACCACGGCGGGCTTGTGCCGGCGGGCCAGCGCGACGGCGTCGCCGATGTGGTCGAAGTGGCCATGGGTGATGAGCATGGTGTCGATTTTGTCGAACTGCTTGAGGTTGTCGGGGCAGGCCGGGTTGCCCTGTACCCAGGGGTCGAGCAGGACGGTCTTGCCGCCGGGAGTTTGGATTTTGAAGGTGGCGTGGCCGAGCCAAGTCAACTTGACACCGCGCGTGTCCATGGCAGTTCTCCTCCGGAGCGTGCTCGACAAATGAGAAGGCTGATTCTACCGGCTGGCGGTGCAGGCGCGCAACCGGCGACGGCCCTACCCAAGCCGAAACGAGTAGCGCGGACATTCCTGTCCGCGGCTCAGGGCAGACAGGAATGTCTGCCCCACCCCAAATGAACTGGTGGCAGCGGCGATGCACGGGCGTCGTCGGCTTTCCTATCGTAGCAGCAATGCAGTTTTGCCTCAGCGCAACCGGCGCGGGCTGCGTTGCTGGGGCAGGGGAGAGTTGAGAGGAGCTTCCGGCCGGGGAGGGGTTAGGGAATCGGCCCCGGCGCAGAGGCACTAGCGCTTGCAGAGAATTTATCTTTTGTGTTATCTAAGAGGAGGCCCTAAAGGAACCTGCTAAGGTGCCGATTCGGAAGGAAGGGAAGACCGAAGCAAAGGAGAGGGAGCAGAGATGGCCTACATCATCGCAGAGCCGTGCATCGGGACCAAGGACACCGCCTGTGTGGACGTCTGTCCGGTGGACTGCATTCATCCCCGCAAGGACGAGTCCGACTTTGAAAGTGCGACGCAATTGTACATTCATCCCGAGGAGTGCATTGACTGCGGGGCGTGTGTGCCCGTTTGTCCGGTGACGGCAATTTTCGCGCTGGAAGACCTGCCGGAAAAGTGGGATAGCTTCACCCCGGTCAACGCCGAGTACTTCAACAAGTAAGTCCGGCGACCCGCGGCAAATTCTCTCGCAGGCGGCACGGGCTGTGTTGCGAGCAGAAGGCCCGCGCCGCCTTTTGTTTTCCTGCCGAAAGACACCCGCATCCCAACCGGTTCTGTTAGCATCCAAGTACAGGCACTTCGGGTATGGGGGGGAACTTTCTACAACCGCGCATTCAGGCGGTAGCGACGGCGGTGCCGCCGCGCCGCTTTACCCAAGAGGAAGTGCTGCGCCTGGCGGGCTACACTCGTCCGATTGCGCGGAAAATCTTCCTCCACAGCGACATTGACTATCGCTATCTGTTCATTGACCCGGAGTGCGACGTGGCCTCCGAAGGTCTGGACGAGCTGCACCGGCGCTACCGCGAGGGCGCGGTACTAATTGCGCGGCAGGCGGCCGAGCGTTGCCTGGCGCAGGCGGGCGTCAGCGCAGCGGAGGTGGATTGCATTCTGGTTTGCTCCTGCACCGGCTACCTCTGTCCTGACCTGTCCACCATTCTGGTGAAGGAGATGCAGTTGTCGCCACGCATCCAGCGGGGGGCGTTGCTGGGATTGGGGTGTGCGGGGGCACTGCCCGGTTTGCAACGCGCCTACGACCACGCGCGGGCCTATCCCGAGCATCACGTCTTGCTGGTTGCGGTAGAAATCTGCTCCGCCGCCTACTACATTGACGACACACTGGAAACGCTGGTGGGCAACGCCATCTGCGCCGATGGAGCGGCGGCCTGCCTGCTGAGCTGCCGGAGCGACACCGGCCCGCGCATTGCCGGCTTTGCGTCCCATCTGGACACCAACTGCCAGAGCTCGGTGGGCTTTGAGCAGAGGGAGGGGCGGCTGCGGATTATTCTCGCGCCGACGATCCGCGACCTGGCGCCGCCGATGATTGAGCGGGTACTGGAGGAGCTGCTGCCGCGGCATGGATTGCAGCGCAGTGACATCCGCCACTGGCTGATGCACCCGGGCGGGCGCAGGGTGATTGATCGCGTGCAGGAGGAGCTGGGGCTGAGCGACGCCGACGTAGCGCCTTCGCGGCACATTCTGCGCAACTACGGGAACATGTCTTCGCCTACGGTGTTGTTTGTGTTGAACGAAGTCTTGCAGAACGGCGCTGCCCGGCCGGGCGACCGCGGGGTGCTGCTGGCCTTGGGGCCGGGGTTTGCCGCTGAGGCGGCGCTACTGGAGTGGTAACCATGAAGAGACTGACTGTTTTGGTGATTCCTCTCTTTTTGTTTTTGTTGGGTGGGTTGCTGCCAGCGCAGCAGGGTTCGTCGGAGACGGGGGTGCGCGAGATTCGCATGACGGCGCAGAAGTATCGTTTCGACCCGCAGGAGATTCGGGTGCGCGAGGGCGAGCGGGTGCGCCTGCTCATCACCGCGCTCGACCGCAAGCACGGCATCCGGATCAAGGAGTTCGGCGTCAAGACCGTGCTGGAGAAAGGAAAAGAGACGGTGGTGGAATTCGTGGCCGAGCGGGCGGGCGAGTACAAGTTCAAGTGCTCGGTGCGGTGCGGCTGGCGACACGGAAGCATGAAAGGCAAGCTGATTGTCGAGCCGGCGGAAGGTTCGCCCTAGGGACAGGTCAGTCGCAGGCGACGCCGGCGGGGCGAATGGTCGGCAGAGCGAGTTGGTCAGGTGCCTGTCGGCGGCGGAGAGTTTCAAGCCAGGGAGCCAGCGCAGTGAGGAAAGCGGCCACGTCGATGCCGTAGTGGTGGGCGGGGTAGCGGCGCAGCTTGGCCGCGCCCGCTTCCATCAGCGAGCGGGCGCCGCGCAGGTTGCGGTTGTGGACGTGATGGAAGGCGGCGGCGATCTGAATGATTCCCTGGTAGAAAGGTTTTTCCTCGGGGGGTTCCTCCAGCCAGATTTCTTCCAGGACTTCGTGGCACTCAAAGAACTCTTGCCGGTTAAAGCGCTCGATGCCGCGCCAGAAAGTTTCGCGTTTGCGGTCGGTGTCCATCGGTGGTGCCGACCGCTAGGCTAACGCGACGCGGCAGGTGAAGTCGAGCGCCCTGCGGGCGGGGAGTCTCCAGCCTCTAATTCCAATCGTCAGCCGAATAAACCGGGAGTAACTCTTTGCTCACCGCAGAGGCGCCGAGGTCGCAGAGAGTTCACGGAGTGTCGGCTGCGGGCCGGGAGCCAACATTGCTGCAAGATCGGACCGGTCGATTGGGGAAGGGAGCCGAGGAACGGCAGAAGCGGCAAGGTCTGACCCGTTAGAAATGTGCGCTTCGATTAGTAGATGTTGTACTGCTCGAAGTGCATGGTGGTGTCGGACTGGAGGATGATGTTCTTGCCGGTCTGCTTCTCCAGCTCTTGGATGAGCACCGCCTCGCGCCCCTTGAGCGCCTTGACGATCTCCGGATGGGCGCGGATGGTGAGCTCGGGCGCATCCATTTCAGCGGCCATTTTTTTGGCATCGCCCTGAATCTCGTAGCAGAGCGTGGGGGTGGATTTGACCATGCCGCTGCCGGAGCAATAGATGCAAGGCTGGCAGAGGATGCGTTCGAGCGATTGCTTGCTGCGCTTGCGGGTGATGGCCACCAAGCCGAACTCGTTGAAGGCGAGGATGCGAGAAGGCGAGCGGTCGGCTTGCAGCGCCTGTTCCAGCACCTGCATTACGCGGCGGCGGTTGCGGTGGTCTTCCATGTCGATGAAGTCGATGACGATGATGCCGCCCAGGTCGCGCAGGCGGATTTGCCGGACGATCTCATTGACCGCCTCCACGTTGGTCTTGACGATGGTGTCTTCCAGGCGGGTAGAGCCTTTGCCGACGTACTTGCCGGTGTTGACGTCAATGGCCACCAGCGCCTCGGTGTGGTTGATGACAATATGACCGCCCGACTTCAGCCACACCTTGGGGCGCAAGGCGCGGTCGATTTCTTGCTGCACGCCCATCTCTTCGAAGAGGGGCGTCTCTTTGGTGTAGAGCTTGACGCGCCCGACCAGTTCCGGCTGAAAGTTGCCGACAAACTCCACCGCCTTGGTGTATTCCTCTTCGTTGTCGATCCAGATGGCCTGGTAGTCGGCGGTGAGCTGGTCGCGCAGGATGCGTTCGATCACATTGAGGTCGCGGTGGAGCAAGGAAGGGGAAGGATGCGCCTCGGGGTTCGCGCGCATGTCGCGCCAGAGCTGGGCCAGGTAGTTCACGTCGCGGCGGAGGCCCTCCTCGCTGCACCCGGCGGCGGCCGTGCGCACCACGAATCCCCCGACGATGCTTCCCTTCAACTCCAGCAGGAGGCGTCGCAGGCGGGCGCGCTCGGCGGCGCTTTCGATCTTGCGCGAGACGCCGATGTGCTCGATGCTGGGCATGTAGACGAGGAAGCGCCCGGGCAGGGTTACGTGCGAAGTGATGCGGGCACCCTTCTTTCCGATCTGTTCCTTGGCGATCTGGACGATGATTTCTTGCCCTGCATGCAGCAGTTCGGCAATGGCGGGTTGTCCGCGCGAGGGGCGCGCAGAGGTGCGTCGCGGGGGCCGACCGGTGGTACGTCGTGGGGATCGGGCGGTAGTGCTTCGTGGAGACCGACCAGTGGTGCTTCGCGGAGACCGACCGGTGGTGCTTCGCGCTGTGCGGCCTCGTCCGCGCTGACTACCCGGGCGCCGATCCCTGCGGCCGCCGCGCGCGGGTTGAGGTTGAGAGGAGGTTCCCCACTCCACATCACCTCCGGCGTGTTCCTGCACAGAAGGCGGCAGGCCGACCTCACCTTCGTAGCGCCGCACGCGCTCAATCTCGGCCAGCGTCTCAGCTTCCAAGAAGTGTTCCGCCGGTCCCTCGCCTTCTTCGGGTTGCTCCACGGCTGCGGGAGTTTCCTCGGATGCGGGTGCCGGTTCCGCGTGCAACCCGGCGCCGGGCTGGGGTTCTTCGACCGATTCGGGCGGCGCAGGGGCGCTCTCCTCGCTGGCGGAACTTTCGGAAGAAAGGGCGGGGGTTTCTGAGATTGTCGGAACGGAAGCCCCTCCATAAACCGCAGCTTCGCTCGCTGCCGCGCCTTGATCTCCCACCGGTTCTGCCGGAGGCAGCGTTTCTTCTGGGGTGGTTTGCGAGTCGTCGGGGGATGCACCAAACCCCGTTTTTTCGGAAGCTTCCAGTGCTGCCGTATCGGCCTCGGACTGAGCTTGCTGGGCGTCTTCGTCGTTGCTCAACTCGGCGGACGAGGGAGCGGGTACACCCAGAGCTTCTACCGGGGGAGCGACTTCGGGAGAATTGGCTGGTTCAGCCGCAGAGGTCGTAGGTTGCTCGACCGCAGGCTTGGGAACGGCAGCGGCCTCCGTGGTCTGGCCGCTGTATTTGGCTAGCGATTCTCCCGGCAGAAGCGTAAGCGTTCCGGGTTGCGCTTCGGACAGATCGGGCGGGCGTCGGTGGGGTCGCCCGCTGACCTGGGGAGGTTGGAAACCTTGCTGCTGCCCGCGCCGGTCGTTCTGCCGATCGTCCTGCCGGCCACCACGGCGAGGCCCGCGACCCCGGCGACGGCGGCGTCCCGGACGAGTGGAGCGGCCTTCCGGCCGGCGTTCCGGCAAGGCTAGCGGCGGTTCGACGCGGACGAAAGCTTTTTGGGAATCTTCGGCAGGTGTTTCTGCCGGGGTGGGCTCCGGCGCTTTTTCCGCTGCCGCCTCACTTACCTCAGCTTTGGCGGCGGGCTCCGGCGCTTTTTCCGCTGCCGCCTCGCTTACCTCAGCTTTGGCGGCGGGCTCCGGCGCTTTTTCCGCTGCCGCCTCGCTTACTTCAACTTTGGCGGCGGGCTCTTCGGGGGGCGGTTCTTTCGGCTGCGCCGGAGCACTTGCCTCGTGCTCGTACTCCTCCAGGCCTTCGAAGAAATCGGAAACGTAGAGGAAAGCGTCGCGGTCGAGCCCTATGTTAACGAAGGCCGACTGCATCCCGGGCAGCACGCGCGTGACGCGGCCCCGGTAGATGCTGCCGGCTAGACCAAATTCCTTTTCCCGTTCAAGATAAACTTCAACGACTTGACCTTCTTCCACCAGAGCGACTTTGGTTTGGTGGGGAGAGGCGGAGATTATCATTTCTTTCGTCATGGGGAATCCTTTCGTGGCAGCCGATCCGGCGCAGGGAAGTGCGCTGCGCGGAAGCGCGGCTGAAGCCGGCGCCTCCTGCGAGTTCTTGAAGCTGCCTCGTTAGTGTCATTTAGTTCTTGGGTGTCGGCGGCCGACTCGGGGCGGCCGCTGCCTTAATTTTCTTCAAACTCTTCTGCGGTGCTCTGCCCCGAGCAGAGCGCCCAGGCCGAAAGCTTCTTCACGAAGCTCCGGGACGGTTCGCCAGAAGATGGTGCGAGCCGTACCCCGCACTTTTCCGTGCAGGCGCACCGGGCTACAAGTTGACGAAGCGGCGCATGCGCACGCTCATCACCAAGCCCAGCATCATGAAAGTTGAAACCGTGGCCGAGCCTCCGTAGCTCATCAGCGGCAAGGGGATGCCGGTAACGGGCATGAGGCCGATTACCATTCCCATGTTCACCAACAGGTGAAAGGCCAGCAGGCTGAACACGCCGGACACGATCAAGGCTCCGGCGCGGTCGGGCGCGATCTCCACGTTGTGCACCAATCGCAACAGCAGGGCCAAGTACAACCCCAGCATCAGCAGCACGCCGGCGAAGCCTTGCTCCTCGGCGTAGGCCGCACCGATGAACTCGGCGTGGCGAACGGGAATGAAGCCCAACTGGTTCTGGCTGCCTTTCCCCATCCCTTTGCCCCAGAAACCGCCGGAGCCGACGGCAATCTTCGATTGCAGCGTCTGGTAGCCCGGCCCCTGTGGGCCGCGCCCCGGGTCGAGAAAGGTCGCGATCCGTTCCCGCTGATAGGGCCGCAGCATGAACCACCCGACCGGCATGAGCAGCGCCGCTGCCAGTACCAAGCCAACCGCGTGTTTCGCGCGCAAACCTGTCAACAAAACTCCCGTCGCCGCAATGGGAACCAAAGTCAGAGAAGTTCCCAAGTCCGGCTGGGCCGCAATCAGCACGATTGGAAGGCCCACCAGAACGGCCACTTTGACCAGGTCCTTCAGCGCCAAGCTTTCGCTCCGAATTTCGCTTAGGAACCTAGCCAACACCAAAATTATAGCCCATTTGACCAGTTCCGACACCTGAAAAGTCAGCCCCCCAAACTCCAGCCAGCGGCGGGCGCCGAACAACTCCGTGCCGAATACCAGCACAGCCACCAAGCCGGCGAGAATGCCGATGTAGAGCAAGGGGGCTTGGTCGGTCCAACTGTGGTAGTCGATGCGGGCCAGCACGAACAGCAGCACAACCCCGATGCCCAGCCAGTAGAGTTGCCGCAGGTGCATCCCGGCAAAGCGCGGGTTGTTTTGGGTGGTGGAGTAGATTTCCAAAACGCCCAGGAGGGAAATCAGAACCACCAGCGCCAGCAAGACCCAGTCGAGTTCGCGGTACCGCACCGGTCGCGGCATTACTGCTCCTGCTGCTCGGCGGGGGCGGCGGGGGCGGCGGGGGATGCGGGGAGGGCAGCCAATTGCGGCGCCGCCGTGCTTGGCCGGGTTTTTTCATAGTAGGTCCGGATCACTTCCCGGGCCAGCGGCGCGGCCGAGGAGCCGTGCTCACCGTGCTCGATCAAG
Organism: Acidobacteriota bacterium; assembly: GCA_022571295.1. Classification (GTDB taxonomy): domain Bacteria; phylum Acidobacteriota; class Terriglobia; order Acidiferrales; family 2-02-FULL-67-57; genus JACZYA01. The sequence continues at coordinate 13,851 of JACZYA010000062.1, forward strand.
ACGGCTACTACAATCTCGGGGTTGCGGCGCGGCGCCAGACCAACGAACCAAGCATTGTCGATGAAGGCGCGCTTGGGTTTGCCTCCCAGGCGGCGCAGGGTGTCGAAGCTGATAATCTGCGCCGTGCCGGTCTTGCCGGCCATATCAATGCCCGGCAAGCGGGCCACCGTGCCGGTGCCGGCTTCGTTGACCACGCCCCAGAGAGCGTCGGTGAGAATAGCGACGGTGTTGGCTTGCAGCGGAACCCGCCGGCGCTCCGGCTCTTTGTCGGTGAGCAGCACCCGGGGACGCGCAAACACTCCCCCGGAGGCGATGCCCCCCAGCGCATAGGCGAGTTGCAGGGGAGTAACTGTTATCGGTCCTTGCCCGATGGCTACCGAGATGGTCTCGCCCAACCACCAGGGCTGCTTGCGGACACGCTGCTTCCACTCCGGCGAGGGCACCAGCCCCTCCTCTTCACCGGGCAGGTCAATGCCGGTGCGGCTGCCCAGGCCAAAGTCGCGGGCGTAGCGCGCGATGCGCTCGATGCCGAGCCATTTGCCGACTTCGTAAAAGAAGACGTCGCAGGACTCCACAAGCGCTCGGTGCAGGCCCACGGTGCCGTGGCCCTGCGGGCGCCAGCAGCGGAAGGTCCGGTCGTAGTGGCGGGCCCAGCCGGGGCATTGCACGGTAAAGGGGCGGTCGAAGAGACCTTCTTCCAGCGCGGCAGCGGCGATGATGACTTTGAAAACCGAGCCCGGGGCGAGTTGCGCCTGGGTGGCGCGGTTCAAGATGGGCTTGTCGGGGTCTTGGGTGAGTAGCCGCCACTGTTCGGCCCCGATGCGGACAGCAAAGTGGTTGGGGTCGAAGGCGGGACGGCTCACCAGCGCCAGCACGTCGCCGGTGCGCGGGTCAAGCGCCACCAAGGCGCCCTTGTGCCCGTCCATCATTTTCTCGGCGGTCTGCTGGATATCGTAGTCGATGGTCAGCCGGATGGGTTGGCCCGCGATGGGTTCTTGCCGATCCAGTTTCTCGACCTCTTTGCCGCGGCTATCCACAATCACGCGCCGCTGGCCGTTCTGGCCCATCAAGACGTGGTTGTAGAGGTGTTCCAGGCCAGTCTTGCCCACGCGGTCGCCCAACGCATAGCCGTGCGCGGCAATCTCCTGGCTGGTGGCTTCGCCCACGTAGCCGAACAGGTGTGCGCCCAGGGAGTCCTCCGGATAGCGGCGAGGATAGACCATGACCAGTTGCAGTTGCGGCAGGTCGCTGCGGTGGGCTTCCACGAAGGCGATGTCGGCCAGCTTGGCCACGTCTTTGAGCATAATCGGTTGGTAGAGAGGCGCGTCGGCATGCTCTGCCAGCCGGTTCTCCAGCCACGTGCGCTGCAGGTGGAGGCCACGGGCGATCTGGTCGAGCGAGTCGCGGATTTCCGGCACGTCCTCGCGCAGTACGACAACGCTAAAGGCGGCGTAGTAGTCCACCAGCGTCCGGCCATTCCGGTCATAGATGATTCCGCGCGGGGCCATCACGGGCAGGGTGCGAATCCGGTTGCGCTCGGCCAGATTGGTGTAGTAGTCCGACCGCACCACCTGCAACTGCCAGAAGCTCACCAGCAGCAGCACCACAATCGAAACCGCTCCATAGCGCAACAACGCCACGCGCGTGGGGGAGAGCTTCGACTCTGCGTGCAAGTTCATTCCTGTTTCCGCTCGACCTAGAGAGTTCGGCGAAACTTGTCGAGAAAATGGAACGCTACCATACCCAAAAGAGAGTTGACAAGTGCGGCTTCCAGTCCCGCAAGGCTGATGAATTGGGCCGGCTGGTCGAGCAGCAACCGCTGGCTGCCGGCGTAGATAAACTGGTGCAGATGGTAAAAGACGAAGACCAGCAGCAAGCGTGCCCGGGCGTGGTCAGTGTCCACCCGGCTGCTCAGCGAAGAGGCCGCGAAGCCCAGCACAGTTTTCGCCATCCCGAACAGCCCGATGGGGTGCTGGATGGGTTCGTAGATGAGGGCGTCCTGCAAGATCCCCACCGCCAAGCCCAGCAGCAGCCCGGTGGTGGGATTGCGCCGGCTGAATCCAAAGTAAATCACCACCAGCAGGGGCAAATCCAAAGGGGTGTCGAAGGGGAGGTAGGGCGGCAGGTAAACTTGCAGCAGGGTGGCCAGCAACACGGTGCCCAGGACAACCCCAAAGTGGAACCGATAAAGCTCCGTGCGTGGTTCGTAGGCCAGCGCCATTTAGCTCCGTTTCAGCGCCTCAGTGCGTCGCGCGCCGGGCCGCGCGAGAGGCAGTGCCAATCTCCGAAGGGCCGCTCCGAGGGGGCCACACGTCCTGGTCCGGCAAGGGGAAAGACAAGCTAGCGGGAGCCGTCCGGGGAAGTTCCGGCCTGAGAGCGGGCCGAGGTTCCCAGCGCATCCCGTGGCCCGGTCAGCACCAGCACATGTTCCAGCCGGCTCAGAAAAGCAGCCGGTTGGACTTCAATCACTTGAAAGAAATCACCGGGCTGCACCGAGACCACCGTCCCCACCGGCAATCCTTTGGGGAAGAGCTGGTCCTGGCCGGAGGTCAGCAACCGCGCTCCCACAGACACCGGCTCTTCGTTGGGAACGTACGCCAGGCGGCACAGCGAGCCTCCCGTCCCTTTCAGCACGCCGTGCACGCGCGAGT
>JACZYA010000063.1 GCA_022571295.1 Acidobacteriota bacterium
GGGCTAGTCTATCGCTGCCGCCATTCTGAAGAGGCCCCCACCGATGTTTGTCTTTCGGTCGGCTACACCCGGAATTTTGCGGAAGAGGTTTGGGAGACAGCCAAGCTGGGCCGCCACCGACTTCCCGCCGTCCTGCCACTCACCAATCGCCTCGCCTACCTCCACCTGCGCCTGGCTCAACTGGCGGCCGCGAATGACACCGAGGCACTGGCAACTGAAACTCTGGCCGGTGAGCTGCTGGCCGCCGTGGTTGCCGGCAGCAGCGCTGCAAGCGACAAACTGTACAAAACGCAAACGCTGGCCTGGTACGCCGAGCGCGTGGAGGCAACGCGCCACTTGCTCGAAACCCAATTCGCCCAGCCCCACTCGCTGGCCTCCCTTGCCGGAGCGGTGGGGATCAGCCCGTTCCACTTCGCCCGCGTCTTCCGCGAACTCACCGGCACGCCCCCGCACCGCTACCTGCTCAACCTGCGCTTGAGCCGCGCCGCCGACCGGCTGCGCCAGGGCGCGGGCGTCACCGACACCTGTTTCGCCACCGGCTTCAACAGCCTCAGCCACTTCACCCACCTCTTCCGCCGCCGCTTCGGGGTCCCGCCCTCGCACTTCTTACACGCTCCCCCGACAAGAAAACAGCAAGAAAGAACAAGCGGAATCCTCCCTTCCCGCGCACACTAAAGCGGTAACTTTTTTGGGGAGGTACTCAAAATGCCGTCGAAATCTCTTTTGGCTCCGTTCGTGTTCCTAGGATTGGCAACCGTCACCGCAAGCCTGCTTGTCACGGCGCCGGGTTCCGCAACCCGGCTTGACGCCCCCGCCGGCTGCCAGCAACCCGGCCCGGTCGGTCCGGCCCTCCGCCAGGAAATACTGGCGGCGCGCGAAGCCGTGTGGCGGGCCTGGTTCGCCAACGACCGCGCTCGTCTCGAAGCCGTCATCCCGGAGGAGACCATCGCCATCAATGCCGGGGAGGAACGCTGGCAGAACCGTGCCGAAATACTCGCTGCTGCGGAAGAGTTCGTCGCGGGCGGGTGGAAGCTCGTGCGGCTGGAATACCCGCGCACCGAAATCCAGCTCTATGGCGACGTGGCCATCCTCTACACCACTTATTTGTTCGAGGTGGAAAACCAGGGTGAGCGTCAAACCAGCTCGGGCCGCGGCACGGAAATCTTCGTGCGGCGCGACGGACGCTGGGTAAACTCCGGTTGGCACCTCGACTCCGGTCGGTGAGTTGTGGGAACAGGGTTCCTTCCCCTCTTCTGGTAAGATGGCAGTAAGAAGAGCCATGCCTTCCACGCGAGCACAACCGGCGAAATTGGAGTTTCACCCTGTCACCCCGAAACGCTGGCGTGACCTAGAGAAATTATTCGGGGAGCGCGGGGCCTGCGGCGGCTGCTGGTGCATGTGCTGGCGGCTGAAGCGATCGCAATTCGAAAAGCAGAAAGGCGCAGGCAACAAGAAAGCGCTGAAGAAAATGGTTGCCGCCGGAGAAGTCCCCGGCCTGCTCGCTTATGCCGGCAGAGAGCCTGTGGGCTGGTGCTCCATCGCCCCGCGAGAAAGCTACCCGAGGCTGGAACGCTCCCGCATACTGAAGAAGGTGGACGACCAGCCGGTGTGGTCGGCGAGTTGTTTCTTCGTCGCCCGGCCTTACCGCCGCCAGGGACTCAGCGTCAAGCTGCTCCGGGCCGCGGTCGCCTATGCCAAGAAAAAAGGCGCTCGGATGGTCGAAGGCTATCCGGTGGAACCAAAAAAGTCGCCCATGCCGGACGTCTTTGCCTGGACCGGCCTGGCCGATGCCTTCCGCCGGGCCGGCTTCAAAGAAGTGCTCCGCCGCTCACCCACCCGGCCCATCATGCGATACTTGGCCCGTAAGTCTTAGCGAGGGCGCCCGCGCGCCGCCGCTGAGCTCAAACCCTCGAATTCTCACCTTTGCGAAGTACCAATACTTGCCCAGTACTCGCTGGGAGATGTATCCCATTGACCTGCTTCCGGTTAAGGCTAAGCTCGCGGCGCAAATGGCCGAAGAGTAGAAGTGTAGGAAAGGCCAATTCAACCGCTTGCGGGAGGTTCCAGATGAGTGCTTCTGTTCTGCTTTCCCTGGCTCTGCAACAGCAGTCCATGGCCGGGCCGATCCTGGTCATGCTGCTGTTTTTCGTGGGTGTGTACGCCTTCGCTTCCTTCTGCCTCCAGCGGATTGCTGAGAAGACCAACACCGACGAAGCCTGGTGGGCCTGGGTTCCGGTCTTGAACGTCTTCTTGATGCTGAAGATCGCCGACAAGCCCCTGTGGTGGTTCCTTCTCTTTTTGATCCCCTTCGTCAACATCGTGTTTATCCTGATGGTGTGGGCGGCCATCTGCCAGGCGCGGGATAAGTCCCCCTGGCTGGTGGTGTTGTTTTTTGTTCCGGTAGCCAACTTGGGTGTCCTGCCCTACCTGGCTTTCTCGGAGTAAACAGGTGCGCTTCCCGCGCGGGCGCGTGCGCAGGCAGTGCAAATTAACGGTTGAAAGCTCCGGGCGGGTTCGCCTAGAGTGAGCATCGCAGTTGTCGGGGAACTATGCCCGCGCCTCTATCTGCCGTTGACGCCATCTCGCCCGCTTTCGCCCGCACCAAGCGGCTTCTCCTCCAACCCTTTCGTTTTGGATTCTGGGTGCGCCTGGGCCTGGTAGTGCTCGTAACCGGGGAATCTCTGAGCGGGGGTTGGGGCGGAAGCAGCGGCTTCAATTTCCCGTTCCCGCGGGGCAACGGCGACAAATTCCTGCTGCTGGCCGACCCCTCTTGGGAGCGCGCGCTGGCATACCTCCCTTGGATCATAGCCGGGGGAATCGCGGTATTTGCCCTGGGCCTGCTCTGGACCTACGTGTCCAGCGTCTTCCGCTTCATCCTGCTCGACGCCGTGCTCAACGACCGTTGCCGCCTGGGCGAGGGCTGGCGCCGCTGGCAATCGCAGGGCTTCAGCTACTTCCTCTGGCAAATCGTCCTCTCTGCGGCGATGGTCGCCAGCTTGGCGGTGCTCTTCGGCCTCCCGGTCCTTCTGGCTTGGCGGGCGGGCATCTTCCGCCAAGCCGACCAGCACGTCAGCCTGCTGGTGGCTGGTGGGGTGGGGCTGTTCCTCCTGTTCATCGCATAGGTGGTGCTGGGCGCGCTGGTAGCGCTTTTCACCAAAGATTTCGTCATTCCCTTCATGGCCCTGGAGGGTCTGGGGGTGCTGGCGGCGTGGCGACGCGTGCTGCCTCTGCTGCGGGTCGAAAAGATGGCCTATGCCGGCTACGTGCTGATGAAAATCGTGCTGGCGGTCGGCAGCGCCGTGCTGTTTGGAATCATCAATGTGATCCTGTTTCTGGTCGTGTTCGTTCTGCTTGGGCTGGCGGGCGTGGGCCTCTTCCTGGCCGGCAAAGCCGCCGGGCTGACCTGGGATGCCTACACCATCGGCGCGGTCGTCGTGCTGGGCGTGGCGGTGTTGGCAGGTCTTCTCTATCTCCTTGCCTTCGTCTTCGTCCCGGCGATGGTGTTCTTCCAGAACTACACCCTGCACTTCCTGGGCGCGCGCTACCCGCTGCTGGACTCGCTGCTCCACCCCGCGCCGCCGGCGGCAACTCCGGCAGCAGCAGCCCCGGCCCCTTGACCCTCTGCCTGACTCCCGGCAGCTGGGGCTCGTCCTGAAGGGCCACCGAGCTGGACAGCGGCAGGCAGGAATGCCTGCCCTGCTGAATTTCGCTTTTTGCTGGTAGGGCAGACATTCTTGTCTGCCAGTAGGGGCGAACAGCGCTTGCCTCCACGCCGCGAAACAGCTCTGAGAGGGATGCGTTCCTCTCGCCGCGCTCAATCCCGCCCATGTAGGTGCTGTGCAGCCTGCGAGTTGAGCCACACCAGCCGAGCTAGGAAACGCTAAGTGTCCACTTCCAGCTTTCGCCGCTGAAGTCAAACTTGACCCCCGTGAAGCGGTCGCGCAGAATGGCGCATCCTACCGGCTTATGGATCCACTGACCACAGGCTTCGGCGGCGCGCTGTTGGCCAAGGCGCTGCCCGACGACTATCGCGGCCCCAGCGGTGTGATGGCTGTAACCGTGGCCTCGGTGGTGCCGGACTTGGACATCCTCTCCGGTTTCTTCAGCAACGACCTGATGGGCGGCTTCACCTCCCACCGCGCCTTCACTCACTCGCTCGCGGGTGTGGTAGTGATGGCGCCGCTGCTGGCGCTGGCGTTCTGGCGCTTCAGCCGCGACAAAAATTACCCCCGCCTGCTGGCCCTCTCCGCATTCGCTCTGCTCTGGCACATCTTCACCGACCTGGCGACCTCCTGGGGCACCATGGTCTTCCACCCCTTCAGCCGCGACCGCCTGGCCTGGGACCTGCTCTTCATCATTGACTTCACCTTCACCGCCGTCCTGCTGCTGCCGCACCTGGTGGCCTGGACTTACCGTGACCCACGCCGCGCCCTCCGTCGCGGCGTCCTGCTCTGGGCGATCTTGACGGCCCTTGCTGCGCTGGCCAACTCGCTGGTCTCCACCTTCCTGGGGGTAGCCTTCCACTGGGGGTTGTTTGCCCTGCTGAGCGGCGTGCTGGCCGCGCTGTTTCTGGCCCCGGCGTTCAAGGGCTGGGGCTTCCGCCAGGATCGCGCCGCCTTCTGCCGCATCGGCGTAGCGGCGCTGGTAATCTATCTTGCCACCTGCGCTGTTTCCCACTTCCTGGCGGTGCAACAGGTGAAGGAGTTTGTGCGGGAAAAGAATCTAGCGGTGGAAGCGTTGGCGGCGCTGCCGCAGCCGCTCTCGCCTTTCCGCTGGTCGGGGCTGGTGCTGACGCCGGAAGGCGTCTATCAAGGCTGGTTCAACGTGCTCGCCTCCGGCCCGCCCGCGTTCCGGTTCTTCCCCAGCGCGCGCAATGATTACGTGGCCCGCGCCCAGAAATTGCCGGAGGTGCAGACCTACCTGTGGTTCACGCGCTTCCCGGTGGCACGCTACCGCACTGACGGCGACCGCCACATCGTCGAGTACACCGACCTGCGCTTCCGCGCCCGCGGCAGCCGCGCTCCCTCGTTCACTTTCCGCGTTACCCTCAACGGCAACGGGGACGTCCTCACCCGCGGCTTCCCGGACGCCGACTAACCGAGCCGCTTCTAAGAAACTAGCCGGTGTTGTCATTCTGAGGAGCCTGCCTGCGGCAAGCAGGCCCGCCCGCCGAAGGAGGGGCGGGCGACGAAGAATCCATGGGCTGACCTTACCTCCAGAGGTGGGATTCTTCGCTTGCCCGCCTCGGGCGGGCTGCGCTCAGAATGACAGCAAGCTACCTGTAGTTCTATCCCGCCAGGTGCGCGGTGCCATGCTACGATTGCTTTGTCATGCCTCGAAACGCCCGCACTGTTCGCGACGCGGGCAAGGAGTACATCTACGCTCTCAAGTACCGTTGGCTGACCCCGCTCTACGATCCCATCCTGCGCTTGACCCTGCGCGAACGAGCCTTCAAGAAAGCTCTAGTCGAGCAGGCCCGCATCCAGCCCGGCCAGCGCGTGCTCGACCTGGGCTGCGGCACCGGGACGCTCACGCTGCTGATCAAAGGCGTGCACCCACAAGCGCGGGTCGAAGGCATGGACGGCAACCCAAAGATTCTTTCCCTGGCCCAAGCCAAGGCCGCACGGGCCGGGCTGGAGATTGACTGGAAGTAGGGCCTGGCGCAGGAGCTGCCCTACGCCGACGGTTGCTTTGACTGGGTGCTCTCCAGCCTGATGCTGCATCACCTGTCGAGCGAGAACAAACGCGCCGCGTTGCGCGAAGTGCTGCGCGTGCTGCGGCCAGGCGGCGAGCTGCACGTGGCCGACTGGGGCAGGCCCCAAAACGCGCTGATGCGCCCGGCCCCGCTCCTCATCGCGCTGCTGGACGGCTACTCGCGCGAAAACGTCGAGGGTTTTTTGCCGGAGCTGTTCCGGCAGGCGGGCTTGGCCGAGGCGCGGCAGGCCGCGCACTACAACACCCTCTTCGGAACCCTTGCCTTGTACAGCGCCCGCAAACCCGCCTGAGTTCCTCTGAAAAAGTCTCCCCCTTTGTCATTCCGAGCGCAGCGAGGAATCTGCTTTCGTTAGAATTAACTGCCAAGCAGATTCCTCGCCCGCCCGCCTACGGCGGGCAGACTCGGAATGACAAACGAAGCGCAGTCTCCCCCGCGCGGTCGGAATACGAACGCACAAGCGTGTATCCGAAACCGTTAGAGGTGCTTCTTCAAGTACTCCACGAAGTAGCGGAACAGGTGCGTGCGAGCCACCGCACCGGTGATACCGTGGGTCTTGCCGGGGTAGAGCATCAAGTCGAACTGCTGGCCGGCTTTGATGAGCGCGTCCACCAATTGGATGGTGTTCTGCGGGTGGACGTTGTCGTCGGCAGTGCCGTGCATCAGCAGCAGCCGCCCGTGCAGGTTCTCGGCCGCCTTGACGGCTGACGTCCGGTCGTACGCCTCGGTCTCCTCCTGCGGCAGGCCCATGTAGCGCTCGGTGTAGATGGAGTCATAGAGCCGCCAGTCGGTCACCGGGGCGACCGCGATGCCGACCTTGAACAGGTCGCTGTGCGTCAACGCGAAGCTGGTGCTGAACCCGCCCCCGCTCCAGCCCCATACCGCGATGCGCTCGGCATCGACAAAGGGCAGCGACCGCAGCCACTCGACGCCGACGCGGTAGTCGGCCAGCGCGACGGGGCCAAGATTGCGGTAGGCCGCGACTTCGTGCTGGTGGCCCCGGATGGACGACGCCCGGTCGTCGAAGTAGGCCACCACGTAACCCTGCTGCACCAGGTATTGGTGAAACAGGTAGCGGCTGCGGCCCCAGGCGTCGCGGATAGTCGGAACGCCCGCCATGCCATAAACGTACACCACAACAGGAAGCTTCTTGCCCGGCGCAAGCTTGTGGGGCTTCAGTAGCATTACGCGGATCAGCCCGCCGTCGGGTGCTTTCAATTCAACCGGCTCGGGCGTGACCAAGTCGTAGCCATCCACGCTGCGCGCAGCATGGATGACCACGCGGTTCTCGCTCGCCAGGTTGCGCAGGCTGAGTTCCGGCACTTTGTCCAACGCTGAGTAGCGATCGGTGTAGGCGGTAGCGGCCGGGTTCATGGTGATGCCGTGGGTGCCCTTCTCCTGCGTCACGCGCTGCTTGCCGCTGCCGTCGAGCCTGATGCGATAGAGGTCGTTGCCCAGGACATTATTTTCCCTGGAGGTGTAGTACACCCAGCCACCTTCTTCGTCCACGCCCTCGATGCTCTGCACTTCCCACTCGCCCGCGGTGAGCGTCCGCACCAACTGCCCGTCGCGCCGGTAGCGGTAGATGTGGCGGAAGCCGGTGCGTTCCGAGGTCCACAGAAACTCCTCGCCGTTGCTGAGGAAGAGCAAATCGTTGCTGATGTTAAGCCAGTGCGGGTCGCGCTCGAAGAAGACGCTGCGCGAGCGGCCGCTGCCGGCGTCGGCCAGCACCAGCTCCAGCTCGGTCTGCCCGCGGTTGAGAAGTTGCACCGCGACGTGCTCGGCGTCGGCCCACTGGATGCGCGGGATGTACTCGGCGGCGCGGTCGAGCCACACCGTCTTGCCCGTTTCCACTGCGACAATCCCCACGCGCACGCGCGGGTTGGGGTCGCCCGCCTTGGGGTAGCGCTGGAAGTCCACCGGCGTGTTGAGCGCCACCTCGTCGGTGAGGGGATAGGTGGGCACCGCTGTCTGGTCGGATTCCAGAAAAGCAATGTGGCGGCTGTCGGGCGACCAGTGGTAGCCGGTGCGCAGACCGAACTCCTCCGGGTACACCCAGTCCAGGTCGCCGTGCAGGAGGTTCTGGTTGCCGCCGCGGGTGAGCTGCCGTTCCTCTCCGCCCGCGGCCGGCACCAGCCAGAGGTCGTGCTCATAGACGAAGCTGAGCCAGTCGCCGTCGGGGGAAAACTTGGGGTCGCGCAGGCCGCGCTTTGCGGGTGCCAGCGGCTGCGCTTTCCCGCTGGCCAGGTCGTAGAGGTAGAGCTGCCCGCTGCTGGTGAAGAGGATGGCCTTCCCGTCCGGAGCCCAGCGGTAGGCAGCCACGGCGTAGCGGGTCAGGCGCGTCCGCTCGCGCTCGTCGGTGGTGGCCTGCTCCGGAGAGGGCGCCAGGTTGCTCAACTGCTCGTAGCTCACCAGCACGCGCTTCTCGCCCGTCTTGACGTCAATCACCCAGAGGTCGCGCCGCCCCTCGTCACCCCGCAGGATGTAGCTCAGGCGAGTGCCGTCCAGGCTCCAGCGGAGCTGGGTCGGCATGCGGCCGGTCAGGCCGCCGCCGGAAAAGATTCCCTCGATGGTGAGCGGCTTCTTCCCCGCCGGGGAAGCTTGCTCCTGCGCCGCAAACGGCGAGGCAGCCAGCAGGACAAGCAAGAGAACCAGGGTAAGCACGCGCGTGCGCAGTTGCATGGACTATTTCTCCTCTCACCGAGCGCCGAAGAAAATAACAGGCTTGGGCTGCCGAACGCCAGCGCTTACTTACGGGGCGGCGCAAGTCGCAGGGGTAGCTGTCAGGCGGGATAGACGACCACGGCGCGGCCTTCGCGCTCGCCTTCACTTTCGGTGCGCACGGCGGGGTCGTCCCGCAGCGCCAAATGCAGGAGGCGCCGCTCACGCGCCTCCATGGGCTGGAAGCGGAAAGACGCCCGGCTCTGCTTCACCCGCTCGGCCGCGGTCTGGGCGGCCAGCGTGAGCTCGGCGATGCGGTTAGCTTTGTAATCCTGGCAGTCGAAGCGGATGCTGTCCTGGTGGGCGCGGTCGAGCCGCAGCCAGCGCAGGCTGAGGTATTCCATCGCCTCCAGTAATTCGGCCCGCCGCTCCAGCAGCAAGTCGGCGTCCCGCCCGTGGAAATCGACCGTGATGTCGGGCGCTTCCGCGCCGGCGGCTTCCTCGCCCGCCCGCGCGCGGACCTCCGCCCGCACTTCCAAGCCGGTGGCGCGAATCACCAGCCCCAAGAAGGAGCGTAGGGCGGAAATCAGCGCCTCGGAGTCCAGCCGGCCGTCCTTCATCCACCGCTCGCTCACGCCGCGCCCTCCCCGGCTACCGACCGTTTTAGTCCCGGTTTCCTGCTTGCTGCCCTCTGCGCTTTTCCTTCTTCCGCTCTTTGGCTGCCAACTTCTCGGCCTGGTCGTGCTCACGCTGGCGCTTGTTGATCCACCACTGCTGCCCGACACCCGCCACGCTCGACATCAACCAGTAGAGCACCAGCCCGGCCGGAAAGCTGAGGAAGAAGAAGCCGAACATCAGCGGCATGAACTGCATCAGCTTCTGCTGGCCGGGGTCGGCGGTGGTCATCGGGGTCATCTTCATGGAGAAGTACATGGCCAGCGCCATCACCACCGGCAGGATGTAGTAGGGGTCGGGCTGGCTCAGATCCTGCACCCAGCCGAACCAGGGGGCCTGGCGCAGCTCGATGCTGGAGTCCAGCACTTTGTAGAAGCCGTAGAAGAACGGCAGCTGGAGCAGCATCGGCAGGCAACTGCCCATGGGGTTGACGCCGTGCTGGCGGTAGAGCGCCATCACCTCTTGCTGCTGTTGCTGCTTGCGCGGGTCGTTGAACTTGTACTTCTTGTACTTATCCTGGATGGCGCGCATCTGCGGCGCCAGCTTCTGCATCTTGACCGACGCCAGCATGGATTTGTACTTGAGCGGAAAAATGATGGTGTTGATGAGCAGCGTCAGGATGATAATCACCCAGCCGTAGTTGCTCCACACGTTCTCATATATCCACTGCATGGAAACAAAGAGTGGCTTGGCCACCCACCAGAACCAGCCGTAGTCGATCAACTCATCGGCCAGCACCGGCTGGGTGCCGTCCGAGAGCGCCGGCGCCGTTATGGGCGCCAACTCTTGGATGGCCTTGGGCCCGACGAACAACCGGAAGCGGTTGTCCCCGCCGCCGGCGGCGCCCAGCGACAGCGCGCCGATCTTTTGCGGCTTTTGCCCTTCTCCTGGGGGCGTCCACTCCGCGCTGGCGACGGCCGCGCTCACTCCGGTGTTTTCGGGGAAGAAGACCGCGGCAAAGTATTGATCTTCGATACCGGCGTAGCTGGCCTCGCCGGTGTAGGGCGGGAACTGCGGCGCCGATTTGAACAACCATCCCGTGGTTTGGGTCGCGGCCTCGACGGTTGTGCGGCGCAATCCTTCCGGGGTGCGCAGCAGGAATTGCGTCTGAAACCTGCTGGATGGGGTGCTGGGTTCGCCAAAGCCGCCCCGCCAGGCCACTTGGTGCGCAACCTGCTCGCCGCTCACCCAGACCCGCGTCTCCACCTCGATGGTGTAGCCATCGGGAAAGCGAAAGCGCTTCTCGGCTGCCAACTGCCCGGCGCTCCACTCAAAAACCAGCTCCACCGGCGCCATCAGCATCGCGGACGCGAGTACGCCGTCGGCCGTGCTGACAAACACTGCTTGGTTGAGCGCCGCTTCTTGTTGCGGGTCGTCCAGCGCAATTTCCAGCGGGAAACCCAACCCGGTGCGCGCGCCCTGCACCAAGTCCAGCGGCTCACCCTGCTGGTCGCGGTAGTGCTTGAGCGTCCAGCTTTGCACCACCGCACCGCGGGTGGAGAAGGTGATGGTGGCGTGGGAGGTTTCAACCGTGATGGTCCGCTCTTCGGTGCCTTGCTTTGTCTCCGGCAGCGGCGCGCCCGCAAAGGCAGGCGCAGGCAGGACAGGCGCAATTTCTGCACTGGGCAGCAGCGGTGCCTCCTCTGCCGGCGACGTTTTCGGTGGCGGAGCTATTTCCCGCATGTAGGCGGACCAGCCCACCAACACCAAAAAAGACAGCGCGAAGGCCAGAATAATCCGGCGCTCGGGGCTCATCTCAGCCAACTGCTTGTCCTCCCTTGTTCCAGACCGTGGATGCCCGGAAGTTCTGTTGTTTCAATTGGTTGCCGTGATTCCCCAGGAGTCGGCCTTGGGGTTCGGGTGGCTCGACTTCTGGGATCGGGTCGTATCCGCCCAGCACTCCCGGCCGACACCGCAGCAGCCGCCGCAGCGCCAGCCCGGCACCACGCCCAGCACCGTGGCGCTCGATGGCTTCCAGCGCATAGTTCGAGCAGGAGGGGTAGAACTTGCAGCCCCAGAGGTTGAGCGGGCGCCACGCCACCTGGTAGCAACGCACCGCCAGCAGGGCGGCGGCTCGCAACGCGCGTTGGCTTCTTGCGGTCACCGGTTCAGGCTGGTCTCCACCAGTCGAGTCAACTCTTCACTCAGCGTAGCAAAGTCCGCCGCTGCCACCTCGGCCGAGAGCGGCTGCACCACCACGTCCCATCCGATTGCTTCACCGGCCGCGTGCGCATACGGTTTCTCCGGCCGGTGCCGGCGCAGGATCTCGCGCACGCGCCGCTTGATGCGGTTGCGCACCACCGCGCCGCCCAGACGCGCCTGCACAGAAAGTCCGAAACGCGTTCGGTGAAGTTGGTTGGGTGTGGCAATCAGCACGAAGTGGGGCGAGCGCCGGCGGCGTCCTTGACGATACACTCTCTCAAAGTCGCGCGTGCGCAGCAGGCGAACGGCTTGGGACAGACGAAGCCGCACTACACAGGCGTGAGCCGCCACCGTGCTTTCTGCCGGCGGCGTTGCAGTACCTTGCGTCCGCCCGGGGTCTTCATGCGTGAACGAAACCCGTGGGTCTTGCGGCGGCGGCGTACGTTCGGTTGAAATGTGCGTTTCGGCATCTTAGCTCTCGGGGTTCGCGCACGGACATTCGCGCATCAGTGCGAAAGTGAATTTCAAGTATAGGCGAACTGCCAAGTCCTGGTCAACCCACGGCAACGGCTGCTGCTCATTCCATACCCCTGTGGAATTCTTCCGGAAGTTGTGTTATAGTGCGCCGCTCTTGGGGGATACTAGTAAGAGGGGTTGGTTTCTTACCCGTGGTTTCCACAAAGTTTTTCACACAGTTTGCGGTGGTAGACACTGTGCAGCGTGAGGAAATCGTTTCCTTTAAACACACCACCCTACCGTTACTTTCTACCCGCCTGTGGAAATTGCTGTGGGAACCCTGTTGGGTAAACACGGTGGTGGCATGAATACGTGGGAGAACATTCTCGCTCAGCTTGAGTCGCGCGTGAACCCGCACACGTTTTCGACCTGGTTCAAGCCCACGCGGCTAGAGGCTGTCAAGGGAAATCTTTTAGTTATCCGGGTTCCCAATCTGTTCTTTCAGAAGTGGCTGTCCGGCGATGGGCGCGCGCTGATACGCGACGCCCAGGCGGCGCTCCACCTGAACGATTTTCAGGTGGAGTTCGTGCCCGAGAACCCGCAGCCCCCGGCTGCCTCCCAGGCGGCGACAAGCCAGCAAGCGCAGGCGAAGCTCGACTTCGACTCCACCGACTACCAACTCATCCCCCGCTACGCCTTTGAGACTTTTGTGGTTGGCTCCTCCAATCAGTTCGCCCACGCCGCCGCGCTGGCGGTGGCTGACCAGCCTTCCAAAGCGTACAACCCGCTCTTCTTGTACGGCGGCGTCGGGCTGGGCAAGACCCACCTGATGCAGGCCATCGGCGCCCGGGTGCGCCAACGTAACCGGGCGCTGCGCGTCAGCTACCTGAGCGCCGAGAAATTCACCAATGAGGTCATTCACGCTCTGCGCTTTGAGCGCATGGTCAGCTTCCGGGACAAGTACCGAACCGTAGACGTTCTCCTCTTGGACGATATCCAGTTCCTGGCGGGCAAAGAGCGCACCCAGGAGGAGTTCTTCCACACCTTCAACGCTCTCTACGACGCGCAGAAGCAGATCGTCATCAGCTCCGACTCCCCGCCCAAAGAGATTCCCACCCTGGAGGAGCGCCTGCGGTCACGCTTCGAGTGGGGCCTGATCGCTGATATCCAGCCGCCCGACCTGGAAACCAAAATTGCCATTTTGATGCGTAAGGCCGAGACGGAGAATTCCCTCCTGCCCCCGGACGTGGCCGAGTACATTGCGCGCGGTATCCGCTCCAACATCCGTGAGCTAGAGGGTGCCCTGACCCGCGTGCTCGCCTACACCCAGCTTGTGGGTGGAACTCTCTCCCTGCCGCTGGCTGAGAATGTGCTCAAGAACATCCTGGCGCAACAGGAAAAGCGCATTTCTATTGAGGCCGTGCAGCGGCGCGTGGCAGAGCACTTCGGGCTGTCCGCCCCCATGCTCAAATCTAAAACCAACGCCAAGGCCATTGCCTATCCCCGTCAAGTAGCTATGTTTTTAGCTCGGCAACTGACTGGGGCCTCCCTGCCTGAGATTGGGCGCGCCTTCGGAGGCAAGCACCACACCACGGTGCTGCACTCTATCAGGAAGATTACTGCTTTGCGTAAGGAGGATCGCGAGTTGGCGCGCGCGCTGCACAGACTCACAGATATTTTAAGTTAGTTGTGCGTTTCTTTTGAATTCTCTGTGGATGGTGAGGATGCTTTCGCAAACAATAACTTTTTCCACCACCCTTTCAAGGGTAGATAAACAGGCTACACCCGGGGATACCCTTTATTTTCCTCTTGTTCCACTCTTTTTCCTCGCCGTCCACGCGCCTACTACGGCGGCTAGTATTTATATACTGTTAAGTTTAAGTAGTAATCGTATTCTCTGAGGGTACTGACATGGAGTTTAGCGTAAAGAAGTTTGATTTACTTCGCGAGCTACAACTCGTACAGGGGGTTGTTGAGCGTAAGACAACCATCCCCATACTCTCAAACCTTTTGGTAGAGGCGAAGAAGGATCAACTGTGGATTGCGGCTACGGACCTGGAGATGGGGATCCGTACAGTGCTACCCGCAAAGGTTAAGAAGGAGGGAGCCGGGACAATTGCTGCGCGCCGCTTGTTTGAAATCGTCCGCACACTCCCAGATGCCGAGATTAAGTTCAAAGGATTAGAGAACAACTGGGTAGAACT
Organism: Acidobacteriota bacterium; assembly: GCA_022571295.1. Classification (GTDB taxonomy): domain Bacteria; phylum Acidobacteriota; class Terriglobia; order Acidiferrales; family 2-02-FULL-67-57; genus JACZYA01. Next base: position 13,852 of record JACZYA010000063.1, read on the forward strand.
TCGCTGCGCACGGTCGCGTTTTAAGCTTGTAGGGATGGCCCGGGAGAATTTCCCCGCCCTGCCGGACTTCCCCCACCCGCTGGTAAAAATCCCTGCTGTGATATTAGCAACACTCATCGCGAAGACCAGCTTTGCAATTTCTATGGAAGAATCGCGCTACACACTTAACGGAGCGCTGCTGCAGCTCAAGCCGGATAGCATTACCATGGTGGCAACCGATGGCCTTCGGCTGAGCCACATTGAAACATCACACCGGTTCAACGGGCTGAACACAGAAGTGCGCGTGCTGGTGCCGAAGAAGGCCCTGACGGAAGTCGAGCGCCTGCTAAAAGAGGTAGAGGACAAAGAAGAAGTGCAATTCGCTCGCGACGATTCACACCTCTTCTTCAAGGTGGGCGAGCGGCTGCTTATTAGCCGCCTGCTGAGCGGGCAGTTTCCGAACTATGAGGCCGTGCTGCCGCGCGAGAACAAAAGCACAGTGGTGCTGGAGCGCGACCAGGTAGCCAGCGCCATTAAGCGCGCCGACCTAGTGGCCGACCAGCGCAGCCACGCCATCCGGATGGCGCTGGACAAAAACAAAGTGGAGATTTTCGCCAGCTCGGCCGAGTACGGAGAGGCCCACGAAGAGCTAATCCCGCCTAAGCCCTACAACGGTGAGGCGATGCAGATCGGATTTAACGCTACCTACCTGCTGGATTTTCTGAGCGCAGCTGCCGCCGGGCCCATCAGCTTCGAGTTCAAGGACGACCAGACCGCCGGCCAGATGCGCCCGCTGGGCGAGGAAGGCTACAAGTACCGCTACGTCGTCATGCCCATGCGGCTGTAGCAGACAAAACAGGCCCCAGCGCACGCCGAAAACGGGCCGACCAGCCGGAACCAGGCAACGCACCCCCGGAGTGCCGTAACCAACTGAAAAAGCTGGCACCTTCCCCGTTTTTCACCCTCGATTTCTACCCCCCAATCTGGTAGAATAGTTTGTTTGGCAAGCGCCTAAGAGGCGCCCAGAACAGGAAGGCAAGAGCAACTTGTTCCGAGGCGGCATCCCGCGGGTTCGAGTACAGGATTCGCCCGCCGGCACCTGCCGTCCCGCTCACCGACCCAGCCGGACGGGATACCGAACGGGTTTTTTCTCCTGCAGCGCGCGAATTCGCCACACGAGGTGTAGGTAAGAAATGGCCAAGGCACGAAAACCCCGGAAGAAAACTGCCGCGCAAGCAAAGAAGAGCGGCAAGACAACCGCCACCGCGCCGGGGCACCACTACGACGCCACCAGCATTCAGATCCTCGGCGACCTGGAAGCGGTCCGCAAGCGCCCGGCGATGTACATCGGCTCGACCTCTTCCACCGGCCTGCACCACTTGGTCTGGGAAGTGGTGGACAACTCGGTGGACGAGGCGCTGGCAGGCCACTGCACGCACATCGAAGTCACTGTCCACGACGACAACTCCATCACCGTCACCGACGACGGGCGCGGCATCCCGGTGGACATCCACCGCGGCACCGGCAAGCCCGCCGCCGAAGTGGTGATGACCAAGCTGCACGCCGGCGGCAAGTTTGACACCAAGAGCTACAAAGTCTCGGGCGGACTGCACGGTGTGGGCGTTTCGGTGGTGAACGCGCTCTCGGACTGGCTCGACCTGGAAATCTGGCGTGACGGTCACGTCTTCGAGCAGGCCTACGAGCGCGGCAAGCCCACCGGGCGGCTGGCGCGCACCGGCAAAACCCAAAAGACCGGCACGAAAATTAATTTCCATGCCGACCCCGAGATTTTTCCCAAGACCGAGTTCAGCTACGACACCATGGCCCAGCGCCTGCGCGAGATGGCCTTTCTGAACAAGGGCCTGGAAATCACACTCACCGACGAGCGCACCAGCCCCGCCAAGCAGGCCAAGTTCCACTATCAGGGCGGCATCGCCGAGTTCGTCCGCTTGATGAACCGCAAGAAGACCGTGCTGCACGAGGACCCCATCTACATGGAGGGCGCGCGCGATATACCCGACGGCGGCGGGTGCCTGGAAATGGAAATCGCCATCCAGTGGAACGACGGCTACACCGAGAACCTCTTCGCCTTCGCCAACAACATCAACACCGTCGACGGTGGCACCCACCTCTCCGGCTTCCGCTCCGCGCTCACCCGCACGCTCAACCGCCAGGCCAAAAACCTAGGCCTGCTCAAGAACGAGAGCGAGGGTCTCTCCTCCGACGACATGCGCGAGGGCCTGACAGCCGTCATCAGCGTGCGCCTGCCGCAACCGCAGTTCGAGGGGCAGACCAAAGGCAAGCTCAACAGCGACATCAAGGGGCTGGTGGAGGCCTTCATCAACGAGAAGCTGGCGGGCTATTTCGACAAGCGCACCAGTGTCGCCCGCAAAATTATCGCCAAGGCCATCGAGGCCATGCGGGCGCGCGAGGCGGCCCGCAAGGCGCGGGAGTTGGTGCGGCGCAAGGGCGCGCTGGAAGGCTCCTCGCTGCCGGGCAAGCTGGCCGACTGCCAGGAGCGCGACCCCGCCCGCTGCGAGATCTTTATCGTTGAGGGCGAATCGGCCGGCGGCTCCGCCAAGCAGGGCCGCGACCGCCGCACCCAGGCCATCCTGCCGCTCAAGGGCA
>JACZYA010000200.1 GCA_022571295.1 Acidobacteriota bacterium
GAAGAAGGGGTCGCACAGGCAGCGGGCTGATCGCAGACTGACCCCCTAGCAACCGCTCAATCCCTCCTCCGCCGCATGAACTTCCTGGAGTAGGCTGCTTCCAACAGTTTTCGTTGACACCTTCCAACTGGCAGGAGTAGGGTGGTCTCGAAGTTGGGGCTCCTTTCGGTTCACTCTTATGACAATCTAGGAGGGCAACCATGCGAAGGACAGAAATCTTTTTGGTCGTGTTGTCGTTGTTGTTGCTGGCGCTGCCGGTGGTGTCCCAGGAAGAGCCGGGCCCAATCACGCGCGTGTTTGTAGACAAAGCGAAAACGGGCATGGAGCAGCAGTATGAGGAAGCTGTCAAGCAACACATTGCTTGGCATCGGGAGCAGGGCGACACCTGGAGCTGGGAGGTGCGGCGGATTGAGAGTGGGGAGAACTTCGGGCAGTACTTGTGGATCACCAGCGGCCATCGCTGGGAGGACTTTGACAACCCGGCTGTGCCGTCGGATGAAGACGCAGCCCACTTTGACTCCGGCGCGGGGCAGTACCTGGAGTCAAGCACGAGCGTGTTCACCCTCTACCTGGCCGACGTCAGCCGGCCGCTGGAGGGGGATATGCCCGCTGCGGTGACCTCCGCGATCTTCTTCCAGATCCGTCGGGGCAAGGGGGATGAGTTCATGACCGCGGTCAAGAAAGTCCACCAGGCCATCGAGAAAACCAACTGGCCCAGGAGCTACTTCTGGCTGGCGTTGGTGAGCGGAGGCTACCACCCGACCTACGTGCTGGTGTTCCAGGAGGAGAACTGGGCCGGGTTGAACCCGCCCGAGAAATCGTTCGAGGCCATGCTGGAGGAAGCCTACGGGAAACAGGAGGCGGAGGAAATTCAGAAGGTGTTTGACCGGACGATCAAGAGTGAGCGCAGTCAGATTTCCGTCTATCGGCCCGACCTGAGCTACATCCCAGGCCAGTAGACGGCTGGACAAGTTTCTCCGCTAGGAGAGAAGGGGTAGCGGTTGAGCCACTCCCACCGACGCCCGACCTCTCGCCGCTACCCCGCTTTTCTTGGTGCGGCGCTTTGCGGTGGTGAGATTACATTCGACCTTGAGAAAGGAGTATGACCATGAAGAAACTTTTTCCGATTGTAGCAACCCTACTCGTGCTCGCAGCCAGCGGGTGCGCTCCGCAGGTGGACGTGGAGGCCGAAGCCGCCGCCATCCGCGAGACTACGGATGTCCAGTGGTTGAATGCCGAGCAAGCGAAGGATGTTGATACCGTGCTTTCCTTTTTTGCCGATGATGCCTCATCGTTCCCACCAAACGCCCCCATCGTCACCGGCAAAGAAGCCATCCGTGCACATCTGTCCGAGGAGTATTCTGGACAGGACTTTGCGATCAGTTGGCAGACCACCAAGGTCGAAGTGTCTCGCTCCGGTGACTTGGCTTACTCGCACGGCACCTACGAGGTAACAGTGAACGACCCGGAGGGCAACCCGGTCACCGACAAAGGGAAATGGGTAACGGCCTGGGAGAAACAGCCTGGCGGCACCTGGAAAGTCGTGATCGACATCTGGAACTCCGACGAGCCAGCGCCTAGCGAGTAGCGGGACTGCTGAACTCCATCGCATGAACTTCCCGGAGTAGGCCCTTCGCGTTGACTTGCCGGCAAGGATCGGCCTACATGCGGATGGAGACGGTGGAGCACTTCGCGCGGATTTCGCTGGTGACACAATTGCTGGGCGGGCCGAACCTGTTGAGCCGGGAAGAGGTGGAGAAGCTGGGGGAAGCGCGCGCGCGCTACTTCGGCGGCATAGGGGCGGGGGGCGCGACCGGTTTTGGGTGAGCCGCGCAGAATTGGAAGCACTGATTGACGAAGCTGTGAAATCTGCTAAAGTGCGTTCGTAGTCATTCGGACGGTAGAGAGGAGCCGGAATGGGTGAAGCGCTGGGAATGATTGAGACCCGCGGGTTGGTGTCCATGATTGAAGCGTCGGACGCCATGGTGAAAGCCGCCAAGGTGACGCTGGTGGGTTGGGAGAAGATCGGTGCGGGCTACGTGACTGCGCTGGTGCGCGGCGACGTGGCTGCGGTCAAGGCCGCCACCGACGTCGGCGCAGCCGCCGCCCGTCGGGTGGGCGAGCTGATTGCCGTGCACGTGATTCCGCGGCCGCATCCGTCGCTGGAAGACGTGCTGCCCATCGGCAAGGTCGGCGAGCTGGTCGGCTAGCAAGTTTTCCCTGCGGTGCTGCTTGCGCAGTGCCTTGCCGTTGCCATTCCCTTGGTCGTGCGCCTGACCTGACCGAGATTTTGTACCACCACTGACGAGGTAGGGGTGTCAGACGAGTTCCACTCAAGAACATTCTTGGAATTGGCTTACGAAGCAAACAACTTCGCTACATAGCCAACGGAAAGAGCTTCGAGACTGTTTCCAGAGCCAGCAGCCGGTCGCCGGGACAGCGCAATCAGATGAAGTACCGGCCTCGCCAAGAAGTGAAGTCCCTTCAACAAATAAAACACCGCAACGACAAAAAACAGAAAGACACCACTTAGAAAGATTCCACTGAGCATAACGCCCTCCTCGTTTTTTCCTGCTTGTGTTAGACGCATACGACAGGAAAAAGGGTTGCAGCTTCAGCCTTCCCAACACTCTTTAAGGATTTAACAAAAGGAAAAGCGGATGGCGTGGCGTCCGTTCTGGCCCAACTAGGAGGACAACGTAGGAACGGGTTCTTCAGCGGTTGGAACGTCAATCCCATATATGCGGAACATCTCGGTGAGGGGCAGCTTGTAGATGAAGCTCAGGGTTGCCAGCTTGTAGAGGCTGGGAAGAGTATTGCTGTTTTCGACTTGGCTAAGGCGTCCCGCCGTGATTAGGTAATCAAACAGTTGCATTTCCTCAACGATCCGGCGGCTTTGTTCCTCTACATCTCTGAGCGTCAACCCGCGCTCTTCTCGGATTTGCCGCAAACGTTGGCCTGCTTGATAGATTCTGTAGTTCCTTGGGTCTCCCATCCTTTCCCTATAGACGAAAGGAATGCCTGCTAAGTTCCATGTAAAAAGCACAAAATGTTTGGAAGAGGGTTAAGGTAGAGAGATAGCCCACGCGCCTGCTTGTTGCCCGCCTAATGTACCCTCGTTCCACCTTGACACCCCCACAGCTTTCGCCGCATGAACTTCCCGGAGTAACCCCAGAGAATCAAGGTCCAGGACCTAGCAAAAAGGCTTGACTTTGAAGTATGGTTCAATCCTTACAGTTGTCTTATGCGGACACGAACAGTCGTGAAATGGGCCAGCGCCCTGACTTTCTTGAATACATTCGTCCTATTTGAGGAGTTCGTAGTCGACCGTCACGGCCACTGGAAACAGCATCAGCGCCAATACAACGTTTGGTGCCGAGATCCTCAGCGGTAGCAATGGTGTGTTGGTCGCGAAGGACAACTGGTGGGGGAAGGCCTCGGGGCCCAGCGGGACGGGTGTCGGAGGCGGCGACTCCGTTTCGACAAACGTTACCTACCGGCCGTGGCTTCTCGAAGCAGGTGGACCTACGTTTGATGAAACCATCGTGCTGACCGACAAAGGGGAATGGACGCTCTTCTCGGCACCGCAGCTCCTATCCGTGCGTCCGACAATAAAGGATGATGCCGCTGGGATCGTTAGCATACTTGCCTTTGTGAACGGCGACTTCATTGGCCCCCTTGACCCTGCATTTAACGGGGATGTTGTAAAGCCGGTTAGTGCCTTCTTTGTGCAAGCAACAAATCTGGCAGCCATTGGATTCAACTTCGCTGACCCCACCTCGCTGGATCAAACCTCCAAAGCGTTGATTGCTGGTTGGAACTTGGTCGGAACGAACTCTCAGGCCTCAGCGAAAGACGAACTTTCCTCGATTCAGAACACTTCGCAGGTGGGCGGTATAGTAACCCTCTTCGTGCCGGATACGTTCAATGCCAGGAAGGATAAGGGTCATATCGATTGGTCTGATGAGGGCGATCGCGACCTCAACGCCAACCCAATTACCGCGCTGCCTGGCAAGGAGCTCGGGTTTTAGTCATACCAACAAACGATACTCTAATTATCAAAAGAGTGGAAAAGCCTCTCAAAAAACTATCTGATCTAGCAAACAGTGTTTCAACTTCACCAATGGCTCAACAGAAAATTGCCAAAGAAATAAAAGCTTATCGTAGAAATTAATGCGGGTTGTAATTGATACTAATATCTTTATTTC
>JACZYA010000201.1 GCA_022571295.1 Acidobacteriota bacterium
CCCGCTCCAGCGCCTCCTGGGCCGCGGCCAGAGTTATTTGGACGGAGCGCGCCTCCTGCTGGGCGGCGCGCTGCTTGGAATCTTCGCGGGAGGTTTGGGCGTGGCCCGGCGCCGGCAGCAGGAGGAGAAGGGCCCAGCCGGCCAGCAGCAGGCTCAAGGGTCGTTTTCGAGGCGTGGATTTCATCGAGTCGAGCTGGTTGACCTCCCTCCGGCCCGGTGGTTCTTCAGCACCCGAGCCAGGAATCGGCCGGTGTGGGAGCGGGCGGATTTGGCGACTTTCTCCGGCGTGCCGGCCACCACTACCTGCCCACCGGCTTCGCCGCCTTCCGGGCCCAGGTCAATGATCCAATCGGCGGTCTTGATGACGTCTAGGTTGTGCTCGATGATCAGCACGGTTGCGCCTTTGTCGATCAGTTTGCGAAATGTCCCCAACAGCTTTTGGATGTCGTCAAAGTGCAATCCGGTTGTCGGCTCGTCAAAAATATAGAGCGTGTACGGGGCCGCTTCTTCGGAGGCGCCGGTTTCCCGGGCCAGGTGCGCGGCCAGCTTCACGCGCTGGGCTTCGCCGCCGGAAAGCGTGGTGGCGGATTGGCCCAGGCGGAGGTAGCCCAGTCCGACTTCGTCCAGGACTTTCAGCCGCCCCACCACTTTGCGGGCGGCGGCGAAGAAGGCCAACGCCTCGCGCACGGTGAGTTGCAGCACCTGGTGGATGTTCTTGCCCCGGTAGTTCACCTCCAGCACGCCGCTCTTGTAGCGCTTGCCCTTGCACTCCTCGCACACCAGCTCAACGTCGGCCAGGAACTGCATCTCGACCGTGACGGTGCCGTCGCCCTGGCAGGTTTCGCAGCGGCCGCCGGGGATGTTGAAGCTGAAGTGCCCGACGGTGTAGCCGCGCTTCTTGGCTTCCGGAGTGGCAGCGAAGACCGCCCGGATGGCGTCAAACGCTTTCAGGTAGGTGACCGGGTTGGAGCGCGGGGTGCGTCCGATGGGGGATTGGTCCACCAGTATCACATCCTGAATCCGCTCCGCCCCTTGCACCGCCGTGCAGTTGACGGTGGCGTGCTTGCTGCCGTTGCGGCGGGCTGCCAGCGTTTTGTCAATGACTTCGTGCACCAGCGAGGTCTTGCCGGAGCCGGATACGCCCGTGATCGCCACCGTCAGCCCGAGCGGAATCTCCACATCAATGTTTTTCAAGTTGTGAGCGCTGCAACCGCGGAAGCGCAGCCAGTCGCGGTTGGGGCGGCGGCGGATGGCAGGGATGGGTACACGCAGTTCGCCGGTCAGGTAGCGGCCGGTGAGGGAGCCGGTGCTTTGCGCCACCTCGGCCTGCGTGCCGGCGAAGACGACGTGGCCGCCGCGCTCGCCGGCGCCGGGGCCGAGGTCAATCAGGTGGTCGGCCGCCCGAATGATCTCGGGGTCATGCTCTACCACCAGCACGGTGTTGCCCAGGTCGCGCAGGCTTTTCAGGATTTCAATCAGGCGATGGGTGTCGCGGGCGTGGAGGCCGATGGAAGGCTCGTCCAGCACGTAGAGCGCGCCCACCAGCCGCGAGCCGATGGAGGTGGCCAGTTGAATCCGCTGCGCTTCCCCGCTGGCCAGGGTGGAGGTGAGGCGATCGAGCGTGAGGTAGCTCAAGCCGACCTCGTCCAGGAAGCGCAGCCGGTGGCGGATTTCCTCCAGGATTGTTTTGGCAATGGTCGCTTGCGCCGGGTTCAGTTCGAGTTGGTCGAAGAAACGCCGGGCCTCGACGATGCTCAGAGCGACCACTTCAGTAATGCCGTGCCCGGCCACGCGGACCGCCCGCGCCTCTTTGCGCAGGCGCGCCCCGTTGCATTCGGGGCAGGTGGCGTAGCCACGGTAGCGGCTGAGGAAGACACGCACGTGCAGCTTGTACTTCTTGCGCTCCAGCCCGGCGAAGAAGCCTTTGATGCCGGGAAAGTCCTGGTCGCCTGCCAGGATTTTTTTGCGCTCGGCGGCCTTGAGTTGGCTCCAGGAGTGGCTGGCGGGGATGCCTTCCCGGCGGCAGAAGTGGCGCAGCTCGCCCAGCAGGTGGCGATAGCGGGGCTTGGTCCAGGGTTCGACCGCGCCCTCGGCCAGGGGCTTGGCGCGGTCGGGGATGACGCGGTTGAGGTCGAAGTCAATGGTGTTGCCGAAGCCCTGGCAGCGCGGGCAGGCGCCATAGGGACTGTTGAAGCTGAACAGGCGCGGCTCCGGCTCGGCGTAGGCGGTGCCGCAGCGGCGGCATTCGAAACGCTCGCTGAAGCGCCACTGCTTGTCCGTTTGCGCGTCGGCCCATTCCACCAGGAGTTCGCCGCGACCTTCGCGGTAGCAGAGTTCCAGCGCGTCCACCAGCCGCGACCTGACTTCGGAGCTGATCGCCAGGCGATCCACCAGCACAAAGACCGGGCGGTGGAAGTCCACGTCCAGCAGCGACTCGGGGGTGGAAAACTCGAACACCTGCCCGTCCTGGTAGAGGCGGCCGAAACCGCGCTTGCGCAGGTCGGCCAGCGTATCTTTGAGCGCGCCGGCCTGGGTTGGACTTGTCCCGAGGGATCGTTCCGAGGGGCTCTCTTGTTTTCTTTGCTTGTCGGCGGCAGTCGGCAAGGGGAGACGAAACAGAACGTAGAAGCGGCTGCCCGCGGCTCGGGAGAGGATCCGTGCGGCCACTTGGTCCACCGTGTCCTTCTCCACCCGGGTGCCGCACGTCAGGCAGTAGGTGTCCCCGACGCGGGCGAACAGCAGCCGGAGGTGGTCGTAGATTTCGGTGGCGGTGGCGACGGTGGAGCGCGGGTTGCGGCTGGTGTTCTTCTGCTTGATGGCGATGGCGGGGGCGATGCCTTCGATTTCATCCACGTCCGGCTTCTCGATACGCTCCAGGAACTGCCGGGCGTAGGCGGAGAGCGACTCGACGTAGCGCCGCTGCCCTTCGGCGTAGATGGTGTCGAAGGCCAGGGAAGACTTGCCGGAGCCCGACACGCCGGTGATGACCGTGATGGCGTTGTGGAAGATGTCCACATGGATGTTCTTCAGGTTGTGGACGCGGGCGCCCCGGATGCGGATGACGTCGGGCAAGGCTGCCGGGTTGCGGGTTTGGGTCGGCGCCGCCTTGCTTGCCGTTCTCCGGGTTTCGAGGCGCGCGGCCGAGCGGGTTTTGCGCCCGGCACTCTTCACGCGGCGCGGCTGGGGGACTGCTTTCTTTGCGGCCATGAAGGTGTTGGGGAGGCGCTCAGCAGGAACACAGCCCCACAGGCGCTCTCATCGCCAGCATATCAAACCTGCAATTATAGCACTGGGCCGAGGACGGGGGGCGGTCCCGGGTGGGTAGTTAGGTAGTGTATTAATTCGAGCGATTCCGAACACGGCCCCAAATCACACCGAGCCCTGCGGCCCCCGCCGCCGGGTGGACAAGCGGCACAAACACCCCGTGGCAGGTGCCACGGGGCTCGGCGCGAGCTTCCCATTTGCAAAATGATCCACTACCGACTGTTGAGTAGTGGGCTAAAAGTGGGCCTCTCTCTTCCGCGTCCAACCCGGTGGCCCCGGCCACCGGCCACCCAGCGGCGGGGGCCCTTCGGCTGCGCTCAGGACAGGCCGCTGGGCTGGACAATCAGGAGCGAGGGTTACTTTCCTGACGAAATGCGTTGTCGCAACGACTCGGTCCACGAAGCGGCATAGGGGAATTTACGCGGGCGCATCTTGCGGAGCGTGGGCGGGGAGGAGGTCGGCGAAGAAAAAGCCGTCGCGCTCGACCACCTCGCCGGTTTGGACCGGGATAGGGGCGTGGAACATAGGCCCGGCGAAGGCGAAAGTGTGGAACTCGCCCTTCTCGCCGCAGGGATCGACGCCGGGCGGCAGGTCGGCCAACAGGCTGGCATCGAAGGTGCGCCCGGCGAATTCGGGGTCGAGTTGCTTGGGGTCCACACAGGTGAGGCAGGCGCGGAGGCCGGCGGCGACCATTTCGGCGGCCAGCGCGCGGGTGTCCAAGCCCCAGAGGGGAAACAGCGCGGTCATGCCGCAGGCGGCGAGCTTCTCTTCCCGATAGCGGCGGACGTCTTCCAGGAAGAGGTCGCCGAAGACCACGCGGGTCACGCCCTGGGCGCGCGC
>JACZYA010000202.1 GCA_022571295.1 Acidobacteriota bacterium
AGCGAACTCCCGACATTTTCGGATTTGGTCCGTGATACTGCTGGGGCTTTGGCGGTCGCTTGAAAACCTTGCGTACGCGGCGCAGCGGAGCGGGTTCATTCGCCCTCCTCGGCTGAAACCAGAATTGCGGCGGAGTCTTTCACAGGCTTGGATTTAGAGCAAGCGGATTTTTCGCGGTCCATTTCGGCCAGATATTCCCGCACGAGGATCGGCACCAAGCAGTTGTCCACCCAACTGCGAATTGCGGGATCGAGTTGTTGTTCAGGCTTGCTCAATCCGCTCCCTCACACTACAATCCGGGGGGAGAAAGGCTAGGAGGCGGCCGATGGACGAAACCGCCCCCCAACCCTTCGCCACGGCGCTCTGTGGCGCCCTCGCTCTGCGACTCTTCCGAATCAAACCCTTTCCGCACGCCCCGCACCGCCGCTTGCCATCGGGGAAAGTCCGAACCCAACCGCTGCCACACGCGGCGCAATGTGCGTGCGGGCGGTAGCGCAGCGTCGGGTGCGTTTGTCTCTGCCTCATTCGTCGGGTTCCTTTCGCCAAGCAGCAGGTTGTTCAAAACCCATCACGCCGGGGAAGAAAGTGAACCGCACAAGACCAGTGGGACCGTTGCGCTGCTTGGCTATGTCCAAGACTTTTGTCCACGGCACGGATTGACCAAGCTCTACGTTGCCTTGGTCTGAGAGGAGCAGTACCGTATCCGCGTCCTGCTCGATCTGGCCCGATTCGCGCAGGTGGTGGAGTTGGGGCCGTTCTCCTGCGGGGATGCGCGCCAGTTGGCTCACAGCTATCAGGGTGCCTTGGCAGATTTCCCCCAACTCCCGTGCGGCCGCCTTCAACTCCATCGAAATTTCGGTCACTGCCTGGGTGCGGTTTTCAGCCTTGGCTCGCAGGAGTTGCAAATAATCCACGATGACCAGAGCGGGTTTAATGCGCTGCGCGAGCCTGCGGATTTTCCAACGAATTTCTGTCGCTCGCATTGAGGGAGGGTCAGAAACCCAGATGGGATATTCAGCAATCTTGCCCATTGCCACCAACAAGCGGCCTTGTTCTTCGCGGCTAAGATACCCGCCACGGAATTTATGTAGGTTGAGGTCCGCCACACGGCAGGCAAGGCGCTGGACGAGGGATGTGCGGGACATTTCAAATGAAAAAAAGAGGGTTGCGTTCCCTTCCTCCGCTTGATGGCGGGCAAATTCCAAGGCGAGCGCAGTCTTGCCGGCAGACGGACGGGCAGCCACCACTACCAGGTCGCCAGGAATCCATCCGGCGATCTTCTTGTCCAGGTCGGAGTAGCCGGTTGCGCGGCCGACCATGGCCGCTTCGCCTTGGCCTGACCGCTCAAGGCTGGGAAGCGTTTCGCGTACTGCCTCTTTGATCGGCATGGCCGTCCGGGTGCGCGCCAGTTGGTCCTCGCGCATTTCCCCGATGACCGTCTCGATGTTTTCCAGCACTTCCTCTGAGCTGGTGCTGCGGTCGAGCGCCTTTTCGGTTAGGCGTTCGCCTTCCAAGGCCAGCTTTCTCTTTTCGGCATGGCCACGGATGATGCCGCTGTAGTGCTCGATGTCCGCAACGGCTGGAGTTCCGTCCACAAGGCCGGCGATGTAAGGGCTACCCCCGACACCTTCCACGGCTGCCTCTCCATCCACTTTCTCAGCTACGGTTGCTATGTTCACGGCAACGCCGGCCTGACCGAGCGCAAGCATGGCCTCGAAGATGCGTTGATGGGCTACCGAGTAGAACATCCCCGGCTCCAGATGTTCGGCGGCACTGTAGAAATTTCCTTTGTCCAAGAGTGCCGCACCCAGCAAGGCTCTTTCTATCCGCTCATTGCTCGGCAGCGGCGGCGTCCCGGTATTTTGCGTTGCCCTAGTAGCCATCAATTCACCCGCCCCGCTCTACGCTGCTCTAGTTCCGAATACTGCTGGCCGAGGGGTTTCTGATTGCAACTGGCTACTGCGCCTTTACGAAGCGGGCCTTTGGTGTATTTGAGATAGTGCTTCCCAAACTCAGTGAATCTGAACCCGCGCTTGAGAGGTGCATAAGGGTCGGTCGAGTCGAATGCGTTGTCCAGCCACCGATTGATGGTTTCCGCTGGAGTGTCGGGTTGATTCTTCAAGAGCCGGTTCAGGGTGTCACCGTCTGGACCATCCCACTGCGCGTTAGCCTCTGTGTTCTGCTTCGTTCTTAGGAAGTAGTGCTCTACAATCTTTGAAAATCGTTGGTCGGCCTGCCGCTTTTTGGCAGGCGTGCTGTCACTGTGAATGTCTTTGTGTACTGTCCTGTGAATGTCCCCTTCGGAACCTGTTGAAGGAGTTGAAGTTGCACTGATTTTCGGGACAGTTTTGTCCCGTGTCGGGACACTTCTGTCCGCATCGGGGACAACTTTGTCCCGGTCGGGGACACTTCTGTCCCGCCGCCACAACCATTTTTTGCTGTTCAGAACGCCGATGATGTAGCCCTCAGCGGCCTCCTCGACGCCGATGTACCTCTTGCGCTCCAGCCGCCTCAGGTGGCGGAGTATGGACTTGGTGCTCAAGCCGAACCTCTTGGCAGGTACTTCGAGCTTGATGGGCGTACCACCGTGGACAAGCCCAACACCAGCCTTTTCTATGGTGGTGTGGTCCACGAACCACAGAAATAGCCAATTGGCGGAACCCATCTGCTTCCTATGCTTGGCTGTGAGCATCCCGTTGCTGACAGGAAACAAAAAGTTTTCTTCTCCGGGTTGTGATCCCGTAATCTTCATCGCTTTTCCTCGGGGACGCGCTGGGCAGCTTGTAGAAGGCCGAGGTAATCACTCCGGCGGGAGGGAAGTCCTTGGAGCAAGCGGAGGTAGGTCACATTTAATTGTGCGAGGACCATCCCAGCAGCGCGCTGGTCGTTCGCAAACAATTTTTTTCGGAGTGTCTGCAACTCCATGGCTGAATCCTGTAATGCGGATACAACCGCGGCATCAGGAACGGGCGCTGACGGCAGGTCTTTCATCCAGTCCTCGTGTGTGGTTCGTTTGCTGACGGAAATAAGGAAGGAGTAAAAGCCTGTCGTGGTTTTGGCTCAAATGTGGGTAGTGATTTCGGAACGGCAGGCGAACTAACGAGCGTGTAGCGAAACAGACCCTCGATGATGCGGTCAACTTGGATCACAAATCCGATTTGGCGCAATTCCCTGATTCTGCTTGAATATCTTGCCACCGGCATGCGCAAGAAATCGGCAGTCGTGACGCCCGCTGCGCCGCTGGCAACGGCGATACGGCGATGATCGGCTGGGAGCGTCTGCTTCATCGGGTTCGTCTTGATGGTGATCGCCGCTTCAGCCGTCTCATACTGGCGTACGGACCGCGTAGCGTAGCCGTTTTTCGCGTCGACCTCGATGATTCGCTCGTGATATCGCAGGTTGCCAGCCACTTTCAGCGGCAATTTGTCGACCTTGCCGTCGCCGGCTAGCTTCAAGTGACCCTCGACGTTGAGCACCACGCGCACATGGGTCGTCTGCCCGCGTTGAGAGGCGGCGCTCAGCAGGTAGGCCTCCGCGGCCCGGGCAGCAGAAGCCGGCAGTAACGCCGTCGTCGCAGCGGCCGCCAGCAAGATCGTTAGGTAGTTGATGAGGTTGCGGTTCATGGGGTATCCCCTGGAAAATGTAGGCGGCGACTCCGTCGGCGATTTACTCGGCCTCTTGTGTCGCCGTCGGAGACGCCTCCTACGAGATACATCGTCCGACAGACGTAAATCGACTATCGACGGCGGGCCGGTCCAGCGGAAACGGGCGGCCCCCCAAGTTGGTTAAAATGGTGGTTTTGAGTAAGATGGATAAGTTTTCTGGCTACCGAGATAGAACAATCCGGCCGGGCGCTTGCTAGCACGCAGCGGAATTGATGTAAACTATTAAAGGGAAAGATGATAGGATGCGGCGGAGGATGGTCGCCGGATAATTTCTGCGCCCAATTGTGGGAAAATTTCGGAACAAGCCGCAATAATCGGGCGTAGTGGCGCGAACTTTCTCGTGACCCATTCGGACCTACTGACCGTACAAGCAGGTATCGCCAGAGGGAACTTGGAAACGGGCCAAACGGCG
>JACZYA010000064.1 GCA_022571295.1 Acidobacteriota bacterium
TGCTAGCTGAAAGCTGAGTGCTGAAAGCTGACAGCTACTCCTAAAATCGGATTTAAGCTGTCAGCACTCAGCATTCAGCCATCAGCCAGTAAAAAGGTAAAAATCCCCTGCTAGCTGAAAGCTGAGTGCTGAAAGCTGACAGCTACTCCTAAAACCGGAAGCTCACATTGCCGCTGGCGCCGTAGGAATTGAAATTGGCGCGGCCCTGCACGGTGTCGGCGCGCACCCCGGCGCTGATCATGTCGTTGACGAAGAAGTCGACGCCGGTGGCCAGGACGAACTCGCTGCGGTCGCCCGACGGCGCCGCCTGGTCGGCGCCCACCGCTACCCCGCACGGGTTGCTGTGTTTGACGATTACCGCCACCGGCTGCTCAAACTCGCACGCCAATCCCCAGGCGGCGTCCAGGTCGAGCAGGTTGTTGTAGGAAAGCTCCTTGCCCTGGAGTTGCCGGGCACCGGCAATCCCTCCGCCGCACTCTCCGCTACGGTAGAGCGCCGCCCGCTGGTGGGGATTTTCTCCGTAGCGCAGATCGGAAACTTTCTGTCCGGTCAGCAGCAAGCTCGAAGGGAAACCCGCGCGGGGCAGCCGGCGCAAGCCCGCCTCTTCGGTTTCGATCTCCGTCAACGTGCCGGCGATGGCGGCGTCGTAGCCGGAGGTAACCTGGAAGGCCTTGCGCGCCAACTCCAGCCGAGTAGCCAATGACAACTCCCCCCGTGCCCGCAGCTCCTCGGCCACGCGCGCGTAGTCGTCGGGCGAGACCACCACCGCCACCGAGGCGAAATTCTTGGCGGCGGCGCGAATCAAGGTCGGGCCGCCGATGTCAATCTCTTCCACCAACTCCGCCGGAGTGGCCTCCGTGCGCGCGGCCGTCTGCACAAACGGGTAGAGGTTCACCACCACCAATCCGATTGGAACGATCCCCTGCCGCTCCAGCTCCTGCAAGTGCTTGGGGTCGTCGCGCCGGGCGAGGATGCCGCCGTGGATGGCCGGGTGGAGCGTCTTTACCCGTCCGTCCAGCATCTCCGGCTGGCCGGTGACTTCGCTCACTTCGCGCAGTGGGATGCCGTTCTGGCGCAGCAGGCGAGCGGTGCCGCCGGTGGAAACAATTTCAATTTTCTGCTCCACCAGCACCCGCGCCAACTCAACCAGGCCGCGCTTGTCGTGCACACTCAACAGTGCTCGCTGCAAGCGGTTCACCGTGTTCTCTCCTTTACCGGGGCAAGGCTGGTCAGATTTTTTCCACCTCGACGCGAGCGTCGTTATAGCAGGCGCCGCCGCCGACCTCGCTGATGGTGGCCGGGCAGAGCGCAGTGGCGGTGCGGCCATTGCGGGAAGACTTCCTCCAGGCGCCTTTGGGAATTACCACCACACCCTCGCGGAGGCGGTCGCTCAGGTCGGCCCGGCACACCACCTCTCCCAGTTGGTTGAACACCCGCACCGCATCCCCTTCGGCGATGCTGCGGGCGGCGGCATCCTGCGGGTTCAAGGTAACCCGCAGCTCCGGGTAGTTGAACTCGCCCAGCGTGCTGGTGATCATTTTGGAATTGGCCGAACTGACCAGCGCCAGGGGGAATTTTTCGTGCGCGACCGGTTGATAGCGGAACGGCTCTGCTCCCAGCGCCGCCGGAGTCAAATGGATTTTTCCGTCCGGGGTCTGCGGAAAAACCGTCTGGAACTGCACCGGCGCAGGCCCGGGGAAATCAAAGCTCTGACTTTCCCCGGCCTCGAACAAGGCGGCGTCGGCGGGCCGGCCCGCCAGGGTGAGCGCCCCAGCCACTTTGCGCATACAAGTTGAGGTATCCCAGGAAAACGGCTGGTCGCGCCAACCCAGGGCGCGGCCCAGGGCGGCGAACACTTCTTCATTGGGCTTGGCTTCGCCGCGCGCCGGGATGGCGGGCTGCACACCTCCAACTACGTAGCTCCCATACGCTTTCTTGATTTCGCGCTGCTCCAGGAAAGTAGGCGCGGGCAGGATAACATCGGCGTATTTCGCCGTGTCGGTCATCACCTGCTCGTGCACCACCGTGAACAAGTCTTCCCGCGCCAACCCCTGCAAGACGGCGTTCTGGTCGGGGACGGTGGCGGCCGGGTTGCAGTTGTATACGTAGAGAGCTTTGATGGGAGGTTCGAGTTCGCCATTCAGCAGCGCGCCCAGTTGGGTCATGTTGAGGACGCGTGTCTGCCAGGAGTATTCACCGAAAACTTTTTTCAGGTCGAGCTTGGCGGCCCCGCTGTTGCTCATGGTGTAACCGCCGCCGCGCAGGCCGAACTTTCCCAGCAGCGCCGGCAGGGCCAGGATAGCGGCCGCGGCTTGGCCGCCGTTGCGATTGCGCTCCAGCCCCCAGCCGCACCGAAGCACCGCCGGCGAGGAGGCGGCGTACATCTGTGCCAATGTCCGAATGTCGTCGGGCGCGACGCGTGCTGTGGCGGCGGCGCGCTCCACCGGCCACGCCTCCGCCTGTTCCAGCAGAGGCGCGAGCCCGTCGGCGTGCTCGCGCAGGAACTCTCGATCCAGCTTGCCGGTTTCCTTCCACAGGTGAATCAGCGCCAGCGCCAGCGGCAAATCGGCGCCGGGAAAAACCGGCAGGTGCAGGTCCACTTCCCGGGAGGAAAAGTTCCGGAGCGGATCGACCACCGCAACGAAGGCGCCGTTCTTTTTGGCCTGGCGCAGGAACGGCACCAGATGGATGTTGGAAGCTTTGGGATTGGCGCCCCAGAGCAGAATGAATTGGGCGTGGCGGTAGTCCTCAAAGGCCACGCCCGGCATCTTGCCGTACATGCCGGTGGCCACCTCGGTGGTGGGAGCCGCGCACAAAGTCTTGGCCAGGCGGGAGGCGCCCAGCTTGGCGAAGAAGAAGTCGTCCAGAAAGCCGTCGCCCAGCAGGCCGTTGGAGCCACCGTAGTGGTAAGGCAGAATAGCTTCGCCGCCCCACCGCTGGAGTATCTCCTGGAAGCGGCCGACAACCTCGACGATGGCCTCTTGCCAGGAAATGCGGACGAACGCGCCCGTCCCCTTGGGCCCGCTGCGGCGCAGGGGGAAGAGAATGCGGTCGGGGTGATAGATGCGCTCGGCGAAGCGCGACACTTTGTTGCAGATGAATCCGTTGGTAGGGGAGTGTTCGCGGTTCCCGCTGATGCGTTGAACCCGGCCGTCCTCGACCGCGACTTCAAGCGCGCAGGTGTCCGGGCAGTCCATAGTGCAGGTGGTGGAGACGATGGTGGGAGTCATCGGACGGATTTCCTGTTTGGACGCGGGCACCACTCGGAAGCGTGTGCGGCCTAAAACCCTTTGGCCTTCAACTTCACCTGGCCGTTCTCTATCGAAACCACGTACTCCACCTGCTGGCACTTCATCTGCTTCTTCAACTGCTCGGTCTTCTTCTGCACAAACTTGTGGAACTGCTCGAAGTTCACGTCGGCCTTCTCGCCCAGCTCTTTTTTGGCAGTCACCAGATGGCGGTAGAGGGCCTGCACCTGCTCCGACTCCTTCAAAGGATCGCTCACGCCGATGCGAAACGCGCCGCCTTCCAGGCGAGCGGCGTGTCGTCGTTCCTCTTCGACCAGGCGGCGCTGCTCCAACTCGCGCGCGGTTTTGCTGTAACCGAAAGGTGAGTGCCCGGCCTCCATCCTGCGCGTCCTCTGCCGCCAGATTTCGCTGAACTTGGCGTAGCGCGCGGCCAGGTTGTTATAGCGGAAGCGCTGCACGAACTTCATCTTGCCCTGGTTATCGGCGAATCGCTTCAGACCCTTTTGCACCCGCCACTCGGTCTCGCTGGGCGCTCGGGGCCGGCCCCCCGCGAAATAGGAGTCGTACTCAATCTTCAACCGGCGGATCTCCTTCTCCAATTGGGTCAGTTCTTCCTCTACCGGTCGCACGGAGGCGCTCCTGAGTTAACGCTAAACTCTCGCGTCGTTTCTCTCTAGCTGCCACTCTAGTCGTGCCCGCCGAGAGCGTCAACCGTGAAGATAATAGCAGCAGAGAGGAAAAGCCGACGATCTGTATGGGTTGCTGCTACTCAATCCTGCCGAGCCCGGTGGCAGGGGCCACCGGGTTGGACGTTGGTAGCGGGCCGGAGACGAACGACCGAAGCGGATTGAAGCTTGCCCTTTGGAAGAGCTGTCCAACCCAGCGGCCCCCGCCGCTGGGAGAAGGGTGCCTGTCAGCCCGTACGGGCCACTACGGTACTGTGATCTTTTGGCACGCAATCCGACTACCGTCACCCGCTGGCACAACACCGTCCTAGCACACAACCAACCGCCAACGTTGACCCCTCTGAAGCGCTGTGGTGAAATGGCGACATCAATAATGGCCCCACGCGCACAAACGAGTTCTGCTTCGCGCCTGCGGCGCCTGCCGGCGGTGGACGAACTTCTGAAGCACGAGCGGCTGCGCACGCTGGCGGAAGAAGCGGGTCGCCCGCTGGTGCTGGGGGCGGCACGAGAAGTGCTGGCTCGCGTGCGCCAGCAGATCCGCGCCGGGCTTCCTGAGGCGGGGCTGAGCGATCTTCTCCTTCACCTGCCGCAAGAAGTGGCGGCGGAGGTGAGTGAATGGCTGGGCGCATCGTTGCGGCCGGTCATCAACGCCACCGGCGTGGTGCTGCACACCAACCTGGGGCGCGCGCCGCTGGGTGTCGAGGCTGCCCGGCAGGTCTTTGATCTTGCCACCCGCTACTCCAACCTGGAATTCGACCTGGGCACCGGCAAGCGCGGGCAGCGCCACGCGCACGCCGCCAAGTTCTTGAACCGGCTGCTGGGCGCCGAGGCCAGCATAGTAGTGAACAACAACGCCGCCGCGGTGCTGCTGGTGCTGGCGGCGCTGGCGGAAGGCGGGGAAGTGGTGGTCTCGCGCGGTGAGCTGATCGAAATCGGCGGCAGCTTCCGCATCCCCGACATCATGGCCCGCAGCGGCGCGGTGCTGTGCGAAGTCGGCACCACCAACCGCACCCGCCTGGCCGACTACGCCCGCGCCCTCAACAAACGGACGCGGCTGCTGCTGCGCGTGCACCCCAGCAATTTCAAGATTGTCGGTTTCACCGAGCGGCCGTCGCTGGAAGAGCTGGCAGCATTGGCGCGCAAGCGTCGCCTGCCGCTGGTGGAAGACCTGGGCAGCGGACTGCTGGTTGACCTCTCGCCGCAAGGTTTGGCGGAAGAACCCCTGGCCGGCGCCAGCCTGCGCGCGGGCGTGGATGTAATCACCTTCAGCGGCGATAAGCTTCTGGGCGGGCCGCAAGCGGGCGTGATTGCCGGTAAGAAAAAATTGGTGGAGCGCTGCCGCAAGCATCCGCTCTTCCGCGCGCTGCGGGTGGACAAGATGACCTACGCCGCGCTGGAGGTCACGCTGCGCAACTACCTGCGCGGCGAAGGGAAGGAAATTCCGGCGCTGCACTTCCTCCGGTTGACAGCGGAGGAAATCGGCGAGCGCGCCCAGCGCCTGCGGGCACAACTGGCGGCGGACGTGGGCGCGAACGCAACGCTCAAGGTGACGGCGGGCCACTCGGTCATCGGGGGCGGCTCCACGCCCGGCACTTCCCTGCCCACCAACCTGCTGGCGATTTCGCCCCGCCGCAGCAGCGCGGCGGAACTGGCCGCGCGCCTGCGCCGCGCGCATCCGCCCGTGATTGCGCGCGTGGAGGCCGAGCGCGTGCTGCTGGACCTGCGCACCGTATTCCCCGACCAGGAAGAAGCGCTAGCCTCTGCTCTCCGCGAAGCACTGACCCGCTAGCAATCCGAAACTCGGACAAGAAAAGTAAGCGATTAAGTTCGTACTGTCTGGCCCTTCTCCCAGCGGCGGGGGCCGCTGGGCTGGACAATCGTTGAACAGGGCAAGCCTTATAATCCGGTTCGGTCGGTCGTCTCCGGCCACCCACCCAGTGTCCAACCCGGTGGCCTGTCCTGAGCGCAGCCGAAGGGCCCCCGCCACCGGGACTGCTTAGGTGGCGAAAGAATTTCGATTTTCAATTTTCGAGTTTCGGTATTTACGACTTGGCGCGTTCCAGGTAGGTGCCCTCGGCGGTATCGACGCGGATGACTTCGCCTTCACTGATAAAGGACGGGACTTGCACGGTGATGCCGGTTTCCATCTTGGCGGGCTTGGTGACGCTGGAGGCGGTGGCGCTCCTCAGTCCCGGCTCGGTCTCCACCACTTTCATCTCCACCGTCACCGGCAGCTCCACCCCGATGGTCTTGCCCTCGAAGAACTCCACCTTGAGCTGCAAGTTGGGCGTCAGGTAACCAACCGTGTCGCCCAATACCTCCTGGTTCAGGTGGTACTGCTCGTAGGTGGTGGTGTCCATGAAGACATAGTGCTCGCCTTCCTGGTAGAGGAACTCGACCTCCTTCTCGTCCAGGAAGGCGCGCTCGACGAAATCTTCCGCGCTGAACTTGTGCTCGATCATTGCGCCGCTCTCCAAGTTGCGCAGCTTGGACTGCACAAAACCGCGCTTGTTCCCGGGCGTGCGGTGCGTGACCTTGAAGACGGTGAAGAGCTTGCCGTTATGCCGGATGACCGTTCCCGGGCGCATCTTGGTGGCTTGAATCGTGTCCATTGCTTGCGAGTCTCCCCCAGTGGTTAGCGACAAAACATCATTATAACCGCGCCCGCCCAAACCGTCAAAAACTGCCCCCGGCGACTCGACAGCCAGCACTACAGAGCTAGGTAGTGGGTCAGTTTCACAATGTTGATTTGGCGCTGAGCCCGGCGGCCTGTCCCGCTCCTTCCAGCGGGGCACCTGCCTGCCTACCGCAGGCAGGCCGCCGGGCGGAAAAGCGGTACGAGCGCCCCGTGGCAGGTGCCCTTCGGCTCTACTCAGGACAAGCCATGGGGCTCGGCGTGAGCTTCCCATTTTCGAAAAGACCCACTACCCAAAGCTACATGCGCTGGACCAGCGCCGCCAACTCGCGGCGCATCACTTGCGCGGGGAGCTTTACGCGCTGGCCGTGGCCGGGCAGCACCCATTCAAAGCCGAACCCTTGCAGCCGCGCCATCGACTTCTTTTGCTCCGGCCAGGAATCCCAGCACACCCGCCGGGATGCGTTGAGGTGATTCAACTCCCGGCTCCACCACAGATGGTCCCCCGTGAACAGAAATCGCTTCTTGTACAGCAGCACCGAGTGCCCGCGCGTGTGGCCGGGGGTGGGGATGGCGACGAACTCCGGCGCCAGTTCCACCGTCTCGCTCCCTTCCAGAACAATCTCGGCTCCCGGCTGCGACGCCAGCTCATCGCGATGGATGATGCGGCGGCTGCCGAAGTGCTCGGCGTAGCGGGCGGCGTCGGCCACGTCGTCCCGGTGAGTGAGAAAGATGTAGCTGACCCCGCCTAGTTCCTCGAACCGCCGCACCAAGTAAGGCAGGTACTTGGGCGAATCCACCAACCAGTTCCCCTCCGGGTGCCGCACCAAGTAGCTGTTCCCGCCGAACGACTTGGCAGAGTTGAACCCCGGGTAGTACACCCCGTCTTCCAGGTGGAGAGGGAAATCCTCCCTTACTTCTCTGACGTTGTTCTTGTGCAGCGTCCCGATGGAACCGGTAGGGCAAGCCAGCAGCGCCCGCGCCGCCTCGCGCTGGGCTGGTTCCGTTTGCGGCTGCGCAAAGACGAAGGAGTACTCCGACCCTTGGGCGAAGGTGGCCGGGGCGAGCTGCCGGCAGGTGTCGCAGTCAATGCAGGTCGAATCGACGAAGAACTCCCCCGCGACGTTCTCCGCCAGCCGCTTCTTCCGGTCAGCCATTTGTCTATCGGGTGACCCGCGGCATCCGCGCTTACAGCTTGCGGTCGAAGCTGAGATTCTGGAGCATCTGGTCGAGCTGCTTCTGGGCGGCGTTGCGCGCGCTTTGCAACCGCGCCCGCTCGGCCCGCAGCGCTGCGAGGCGATTCTCCTGCTGCTCCAGTTGCCGGATGTAGCGCTGGCGCAGGTTGGCCTCCTCGGGCGTGCGGCCCATGCGGCGCAGGTTCTCGCGCACGCGCTCCTGGTCACGGAAAATTTCGGTCTGCTCGGCCTCCAGCGCGGAGATTTTCTTATTCAGGCCGTTGATTTCGTTTTTCTTGGCCACGATGCGCGCCAGCGCCTGCTCGATCTCCCGATCAATCGAGCGCTGCTGCACCCAAAGCACAATCTGCTCCGGGGTAATGTTGGTCAGCGCGTAGGTAGTCTGCTGCGGATTCTCTTCGCGCACCACCAGTTCTGTGGTGGTTTTGGGCTTGGCCTCCAGCTTGAAGCGGTGGTAGCTCGACGACGACTCGGTGGGCTTGGCCGTCTCCACCAGTTCCCAGCCGTTGCGCACCGGATGCTCCACCACCACCGTGCGCACCTTCTGGCTGTTGTTGCGGATGGTGTAGGTCTTCTTCTCCACCACCTTGCGGTGCATCCGCAGCACGCCGCGATGGATTTCCACCCGCTCCACCCGCTGGCGGTCGCTCTTGCGGTTGGTGGTGATCTCAACGCCCAAGTCGAGCGCGTAGCTGAGCAGGCGGCTCTCGCCCGGGTTGATGGTTTCCATCAGACCCTCGCCCGCAAAAGCGTTGGTGTCGATGACGGTGAAGGAGCCGGCGTCGAGCGTCAGCCCACTCGAGTTCTTCAGCCACACCGCCAGCCAGGGCCGGCGCCGCCCATTCGCCTCGTTGAAGAGCGACACCTTCTCGCCCTCGACCTCGGTGTGCAGGATGAGCAGCAGCGCCGATTGGTTCCGACGAATCGTCACCGGCTGCCGCAACTTGTACTCGAATTGCTCGCCCAGCGCCTGTGCCTGCGCTCCCGCCAGCTTCGCCTGCCGCAACGCCTCACCCAGTGCCGGGGGCGCAGCCGCATTTGCCGACACAACCGACCTCCGCATCTTTCGCGCCGCAAATGCCTCTACCTTGTCAGCTTCCTTCTCGTCGCGGAACCTTCCTATGACTCCACCCATCACTCCACCAACCTGTCCGCCGGGCACGCCGACCGGGACGCCGAAGGCCACGCCGCCCACCTGTTCTTCCCTCGGCGCTTCCAGTGTGGCTTCGTGGGTTTGCGGCGTCACCTGCACGCCCTGCGGCAGCGGCACCACTGGCCGCCGCGCATAGACCGGCTGCGAAAGGTTCTGGATAAAACTCACCGGCGCGCCCGCCATCAAAGACAACTCCACGTTCTCCCAATCCATCGGGGTGGTGTTGTCCACGATGGCCCAGCCTTGCAACAGCGGCTTCTGCTTGGGGTCGAGCACGATGCGGTAAGTGGTCTTCCAGATGGGCACCTCGGAGGTGTAGCTGACGTAGAGGTCGCGCTGCCCCGAGCCCACCGTGTGGATGGCGAGCCGGCGCACGTCGCGCTGATGGCTGGAGTTCACCAAGTCTAGGTAGCGCCGGACGTCGCCGGCCAGCGCCGAGTCGGTCAGCCGCAGCGCGCCGGCTGACTCCAGATCAACCAACCGTAGCTCGCCCGTGGCGGTGAAGATGCCCACCTCCACCACTTGCACGGTCGCGCCCGGCCCGGTGGAGCGCGTGCGCAACTCCGCGCCCATGAGCTTTCCGCGCACGGTGCCGCCGGGCGCGCGGATTTCAACTTCAGTGCCGCGAATCTGGTTCAGGAAGCCCACCAGCCCGCCGGCCTTGTTGAGATCAATCGGCAGCTCGCGCAGCCGCCGGTCGAGCGGCGCGGTGGAATCGTAGGTCACGCTCGTCACCTGCCCGCGACCGAGGTCAATGACGGTCAGCGACTTGAGCACGTCGTTCAGTTGCGCACTCGGCAGCACGATCTCCACCGTCTGTCGGCCCTTGATGGCGCCCACGTGCTCGAAGTAACCCATGCCGTTCTTGTAGAGCACGACTTTGCGCACCGGCAGCGGGACAGCGTCTCGTCCCGCCGAAGACGGGGCCTGCCCCGCCACCGGCGGGGCCAGCGCCACCAAAACCAAACTCAAAATCGCAAACAGATGAATTCCTCGCCGCATGGCTCCCTCCTGCTTCCCCCGCTCCACTATTATCGCCCGTCCCGTCCAAAAGCCTCCCCTCTTTGGGTTGCCCGCGGCGGCGCAGCGGTTGCCCGCTAATCATCAATCTGTGGTTTTGATTTTGCCGCCGAAATAAAAGTAGCAGCGCAGGCGCTCCAGCAGCCGCAGCCAGAACATCCGCTGCGAGAAGAGCTGCCCGCGGTTCATCCGCAGCAGCCCGGTGTGGTGCACCGACACCAGCGTCCCGTAGGGCGTGGGCTGCGCCTCCACCGCCACCTCCGACACCGGGTGGCTTGACTTCCAGGTGAAGACAATCCGCCGCTTCTTCTCCAACTCCAGGAACGTTCCGGCGTGGACGTGCACGGCGCGCTTGTGCTGCCAACTGAACCCCTGCCCGACTTTGCCTTTCACGCTCACCTTGCCGGGAAGAATCTTGGCCATGGCACGGGCGGTGAGCCAGGTCCGATAGACTTGCTGCGGCGTGGCCTGCACCAGCACCCGCGCCAACACTTCCCGCTCCTGCGTTTCCGTCTCCAGGTAGGTCTTGAACTTGAGCAGGAAGTCCGCCCAGCCGTGCTCATAGTCCTCGAGTGATTCGCTGCCCGGCGTCGGCCCTTGCACCACCGCCACCAACGCCGCGCCGCCCTCACCCTTCACCGTCAGCGTCACCACCGGCGAAGGCTTCTTTGCATCGGCACGGGGACCAAGCACCAGGGTCGAGCCCGGCACCACATCCAGCACCGTGCCCGCCCAGGTGAACTTTCCCTTGCCGCCGCCCGGCGCCACTTTCTCCCACACGCCCCAATGCCAACTGAAGTCCGCACCCGGCTTGGCGGCCATCTCCACCCGCCCCAGCACCAGCAGCCCCAGGTCGCGGCCTGAGGTGAGCGCCTTCCACACCCGCTCCACCGGGGCCTGCACCGCCAACGACTGCACCAACACGTTCGCCTTCTGTTTTTTCCGTGCCATGATTGCGCTCCTACCTCTTTGCAGACGCCAGCCCCTGCTCTGTTATATCATTTCCGCGGTTCCGAGACGGCCACCGCCGAACCCGCTCCGCTACCGTACAGCCATCTCGGAGGAGCCACAGCACGGAAGAGCTTCGATGGAACGCCACGACCTGCTGCGCGACCTTCTCATCCTGTTCGGTTCTGCCACCCTCATTGCCGTGGTGCTACACCGGGTGCGCCAATCCACCATCGTCGCCTATCTCCTCACTGGAATGCTAGTGGGGCCCTTCGGCCTGCGCCTGATCACCAACCACGAAGCCATCGAACTCATGGCCGAGATCGGCGTGGTGCTGCTGCTGTTCACCATCGGGGTGGAGTTCTCCTTGGAGAAGCTGGTGCGGCTGCGCCGGGCCGTCCTGGGAGTCGGCAGCCGCCAAGTGGGGCTCACCATACTAATCTGCCTCTCAATTGCCTTGTTGATTGGCTATCCCTGGCGGCAGAGCCTCTTCTGGGGCTTTCTGATTGCCACCAGCAGCACCGCCCTTGTCCTCAAGCTACTCTTCGACCGGCAAGAGTTGGAGAGCACACACGGGCGAACCATTCTAGGTATCCTGCTTTTCCAGGATCTGTGCGTCGTGCCGATGATGGCTGTGATTCCCGCGCTCGCTGCTCCCGCCACCACCATCGCCCTCGCCATCCTCCTGGCGCTGGGCCGGGCTTTGGTGCTGATGGCTTTGGTCTTGCTTGTCGCTCACTACGCCTTCCCGCTCCTCTGGCGCCATATTGTCTTGCTGCGCAACAAGGAAATTTTCCTCCTCGCCACCATCTTTTTCAGCCTGGGCACCGCCTGGGTTTCCGGTGCGCTGGGACTGTCGGTGGCGCTGGGCGCTTTTCTGGCGGGCATGGCGCTCTCCGAATCGCAGTATGCCCACCAGATGATCTCTGAGATTCTGCCCTTTCGGGACAGCTTCGGTAGTCTGTTCTTCATCTCGATCGGCATGCTGCTCAACCTGGAGTTTGCCCGCGCAGAGTGGATGATGGTAGTTTTCTTCGCTGCAGGAATTATTGCACTCAAGCTGCTCACAGGTATGACCGCCGCACTCACCCTGGGCTTTCCCCTGTCAATGTCGCTGGTGGTGGGACTTGCCGTGGCGCAGGTGGGAGAATTCAGCTTCATATTGCTGCGCCAAGGCGCTGGCCTGAACCTAATCTCCGAGAGCGACTACCAAACCTTTCTGGCCGCCGCCGTGCTCACCATGATGCTCACTCCGCTTATTATCCAATTCTCCCCCAGCATGGCGGCGTGGCTGCCGGATGTCCACCGACTGTCCCGCTTCTTCCCGCGGCCGGACAGCACCCACCCGGCACAAGCGCCGCCCCTGCAGGACCATGTAATTATCTGCGGCTATGGCTTGAACGGCAGGCTGACCGCCGATGTCCTCCAGCAGATGGGCATCCCCTACCTCGTGCTGGAAATGAACCCGGAAACCGTACGCAGCGCCGCTGCCCAGGGCCAACCGATTCTCTTCGGCGATGGCAGCCAGCAAAGCATCCTGCAGAAAGCCGGGGTCGGCCAGGCACGGGCGGTTGTCTACGCCATCTCTGACCCGTTTGTTCTGGCCCGCGCGGTCTCGAACGCACGCTTGGTCAACCCCCACCTTGCCATCATCGCGCGCACCAAGCGCCTGGAAGACGTACCGGCACTGGAACGCGCCGGAGCCTCCCAGGTGGTGGCAGAGGAAATGCGGGCAGCAGAAGAGATCATCATCCACCTGCTGGGACTGTTCGACGTGCCGCGGAAGAGGGCTTTCGAAAAAGTCCAAGACGCGCGCGCCCAAATGAAACCGACTCCTGTAAGATAAGTAAGGTTGCACCGGTCCCACCCGTCTTTGCCGTGGGTGACCGGAACCGGAAGCGCAGGGGCTAAGTACGAGCTCCGCCCAGTGTTGACTTGAGCATAACCACCGATCAGCTCACCCTCCGCCAGGCGGCGGAGCGCGAAAAGAAAAACGTCGCCCTCACCAGTCTGCTGGCGGCGCTGCTGCTGGTGACGCTCAAGACCGTGGTCGGCCTCTCCACCCACAGCCTGGGCGTGCTCTCTGAAGCCGCGCACTCCGGGCTCGACTTCATCGCCGCCGGCGTCACCTACTTTTCTGTGCGCGTCGCCGACCGCCCCGCCGACGCCGATCATCAGTACGGCCACGGCAAAATCGAAAACTTCTCCGCCTTCATCGAAACCGGCTTACTGCTCCTGACCTGCGCCTGGATTACCTGGGAGGCCGTGAACCGCCTGTTCTTCAACCCGGTCCACGTCGAACCCTCTCTGTGGGCCTTCGGCGTAATGGGCATCAGCATCGTCATCGACCACTTCCGCGCCCGCGCGCTCGACCGCGTGGCCCGCAAGCACAACTCGCAGGCGCTGGAAGCCGACGCGCTCCACTTCCGCACCGATGTCTGGTCAAGCGCGGTGGTCATCCTCGGCCTGCTGGGCGTGCTGGCGGGCGAGCGGTTGGGTTGGGAGGCACTCCGCACCGCCGACCCCATCGCGGCGCTGGTCGTGGCCGGCATCGTGGTCTGGATCAGCCTGCGGCTGGGCAAGCGTACGGTGGACGTGCTGCTGGACGCGGCACCCGCCGGCCTGCGCGCTGAGGTCGAGGCCGCGGTCGCGGGTGTGGCGGGCGTGGTGGGCGTTGAGCGCGTCCGTACCCGCCGCGCCGGCGCGCGCTACTTCATTGACCTCACCATCGGCGTCCCCCGCACGCTGCCCTTCGAACGCGTACATGCCATCTCCGACCAGGCGGAAGAAGCCGTGCGGGCGCGCTTCCCCCAGGCCGATGTGGTCGTCCACATGGAACCGCGCGCCGCCAGCAGCGAGAGCTTCTTCGACGTCGTCCGCGCCATCGCCCAACGCCACAACCTGCAAGTGCACGAACTCTCCGCCCAGCAGGTGCGGGAAGAAGAAGAGCACAGAGGCCGCCTCATCCTCGACCTGGACGTGGAGGTGGACGAAACCCTCACGCTGCGCGAGGCCCACGCCCTGGCCGACCGGGTGGAAAAGGAAATCTACCGCGAGCTACCCCAAGTCACCCAGATCAACACCCATATCGAAACCCTGGGGCGCGAAGTTGCGCCGGCGGCGGAACTGGAGGAGCTGGCGCGCGCGCTGGAAGCCCATCTGCGCGACGCCCGCTATCACTTCTCCGAGATTCTCGACTGCCACGACGTACAGGTGCGGCTGGTGGATGGCAAGATCGTCGCCTCCGTCCACGCCACCCTCGACGGCGCCCTGCCCATCACCCGCGTCCACGACCTGACCCAACGGCTCGAAGCCCGCACCGCCCGCCACTTCCCCCAGCTCTTCCGCCTCACCATCCACACCGAACCCCCCGACGCCCCCTAGCCAAGCAGAATAGCCCCGCATCCAGCCGCACGCTTCAATTAGGACTTTTTTCCTATGAGCGTCGGCTTGCCTTCCCGCATCCAACTGGCTTAGAGTGGACGGGCTCAGACTGGAATTGTCGCCCGTCAAGGAGTCGGTGCTATGAAGAGAACAGTTTGGATTGTTGCCGCCCTCATGACGGTCTTTCTCGCCCTGCCGGCGGCGGCGGCTCAGGGCAGGAGCAAAAACAAAGGCAAGGGGAAAACTGCTACCACCAGCCAGTCCGCCCGAAAAAGCGGCTTGAGCGACCACGAGCGCGAGCGCCTGGCCGCCAAGGGCCACGCCTTCAGCAAAGCGCACATCCGCATCATCGTCGATTGGTTCCACAATCCAGCCAACCTCCATGGTTTGCCGCCCGGCTTGGCCAAGCGCGAACACTTGCCGCCCGGCCTCCAGCGCCACCTGGAACGCAACGGCACCCTGCCGCCGGGCCTGCAAAAGAAACTCCAGCCCATCCCCGTGGACCTGCGTCACCGCTTGCCGCGCTACCCGGACGGCATCCGCGTGGTCTTCGTGGTCGGCCACGTTATCCTTATCGAAACCAGCACGTCGGCCATCATTGACATCATCAAGGATGTGGTGAAAGCTTTCTAGGCGGGTGCTGAAAAATTTGCTGAACCTGTCATTCTGAGGAGCCTGTCTGCCGGCAGGCAGGCCGAAGGCGACGAAGAATTCCCTCACTCACTGATTCAGCGAGAGGTGGGATTCTTCGCTTCGCTCAGAATGACACCCCAAAAAATCTTCGTAAGCGCCCGATTAGGCTGAACCGGCGGCTCGCAGCACCATAAGGAGGGCTCAGGGGGGATGCATCTGCGACTTGCACTGGCTTGGCTTCTTTTCTTCCTTCCCGCCGCTCTGGGAGCGCAGCAGCAGGAGCAAGAACCCGAGGAAAAGCCCCGCCCGGTTCCCATCCGTCCCGCCCATATCGTCCTGCTGAACGCCAAGGTCTGGACGCTGGAGGAAAAGAAAGAGCCGCCGCCAGGGGAAGAGGAAGCGCCCGAACCGACGGCGGTGGCCATCCGCGGCAACCGCATCATCCGGGTGGGCACCACCGAAGAAGTCGAAGAGCTCGTCCGCGAAGGCTACACCCGCATCATCCATCTCGACGGCAAGCTGGTCCTGCCCGGCTTCATTGACAACCACACCCACTTCGACCGCGCCGGCCGCCTACTGCTGGGCCTGAACCTGCTGGACGTGAACCAGCCCGAAGCCTTCCGTCGGCGCGTGGCCGAAGCCGCCGCCCGGCTGCCCGCCGGGGCCTGGCTGGTGGGCGGCGACTGGGGCGCCTACGCCCAGTGGAGCAAAGGCTCCGCCGGCCGGTCGGGAGAAGCGAGCGCCGACTCCAGCGAGTTCCTTCCCACCAAAGAGCTGATTGATCCCGTCACCGGCGACCGCCCCGCCCTGATCAGCCGCTTCGACCGCCAGCTCTACCTTGCCAACTCGCTGGCGCTGGACGCCGCCGGCATCACCGCCGCTACACCCAACCCGGAAGGCGGCGAGATTGTTCGCGACCCCTTCGGCCAGCCCACCGGCCTGCTGCGCGGCACCGCCGTAGAGTTGGTACAAGTCGTCATT
>JACZYA010000203.1 GCA_022571295.1 Acidobacteriota bacterium
ATGTGTGGAGCTATGACTTCGTCAGCGCCCGGACGCACGACGGGAGAACGCTGCGGCTGCTGACACTGATCGACGAATACACGCGAGAGTGTCTGGCGATCCGCGTGGCGCGGCGGCTGGGGAGTGCGGAGGTGCTCGAGACGCTGGCGGACGTGATG
Organism: Acidobacteriota bacterium; assembly: GCA_022571295.1. GTDB lineage: Bacteria > Acidobacteriota > Terriglobia > Acidiferrales > 2-02-FULL-67-57 > JACZYA01. The sequence continues at coordinate 159 of JACZYA010000203.1, forward strand.
CTGGGGCACGGAATCCCGGAATACATTCGTTCGGACAACGGCCCGGAATTCATCGCCAAGGAGCTGCGGCAGTGGCTGGCGAAGCTGGGCACGGGAACCCTCTATATTGAACCGGGGAGTCCATGGGAGAACGGCTACTGCGAGAGCTTCAATGGGAAGCTGAGGGACGAATGCCTGAATGGGGAGATCTTCTACTCACTGCAGGAGGCGCAGATCGTGATCGAATGGTGGCGGGTCGAGTACAACACCCGGCGACCGCACTCGGCGCTCGGCTACAGGCCGCCGGCACCGTTGGCCTCCAGCCCCTGGGATCGACCCAATCCAGTTTCACAGCCCCTGGCTGTGATGTAGACTCTCAATGCGCTTGGTACAAAAGCTCGGTCAGGTCACAGGTAGCCGAGATGTGGCAGCTTCCCCGGTCTTGGGTGTACGAACGGACGCGAAGGCGTGGCGTAGAGCGGCTCCCACACTTGAAGCTGGGAAAGTATCTCAGGTTCGAGCAAGGCGCTGTACGAGAGTTTCTGGACCGGCAGAAACTTTGAGAAATTCGTGACGCGGCGGTATAATGGCGACCGATGCTAGGAAGGAAGCTAGGCGGACCACGGAGGAGGGTAGCAGGATGGTCCGTCGTGCTTCGTATCAGAAGGGCCACGTTTTCAAGCGTGGCAAGAAAGGTCAGCAGGCCTACGTGGCTCGGTGGAGAGAAAGAGTGCTCCGGTCTGACAACTCCCTCGGTTGGGTGCATAGGTCCACAGTTCTTGGCTCGGTGGGAGAAATCGGAAGCAAAACCGAAGCTAAACGCTTGCTGGAAACTCGCCTCCGGTCAATGAATCTCGGCCGGCGGTGTCCTCAGTCAACCATGTCGTTTGAACAGTTCGTCGGGACCGTTTGGAAACCTTCAGAGTTGTTGATTGGAGAACACACGCACAGGCTCTATGACTCTCTCTTGCGGACACACCTCTTTCCAGTGTTCGGCCAAGACCGACTTTGCGACATTCAGCGCGTCGATCTCGCTCTGTTCTTCGGAGAGAAGCGGAGGCAGGGTGTCTCTCCGTCTCACATCAATGGGATGCGGGCTGTGCTAAGCAAGGTTTTGTCCGCAGCCACAGAGTGGGGCTACTTGGAAAGCAATCCCGTACGTGGGTTACGCATAGGACCGCGTACTCCTGTACGGGATCGTGAGGTGCCAACCGAAGGGCAGGTGAGGATGCTTGTCGCTGCGCTGAAGGAACCATGTAGAACCTTGGTCGCTCTGGCAGCACTGACGGGTCTGCGCATCGGTGAGTTGTTGGGTCTGGAGTGGAAGCACATCGACTTTCTGCGAGAGGAACTGAGCGTTGAGCAAGCGTTGAAGGAAGGCGGGAAGATCGGGAAGCTGAAGACCGAAAGCAGCAAAGCTCGTATCCCGCTCAGTCCTGAGGCTTGCCAGTTCTTCGAGCAGTATCGCATGAGCTGCCGTGATCCCAAACTCGACTCGCTGGTGTTTCAGACCGGGAAGGGAACTCCTCTCAACCCCAGCAACCTCCGCAACCGCGATCTGGGGCCGATGTGTCAAAAGCTCGGTCTACCGCACTTCACCTGGCACTGCTTCCGTCACACTGCTGGAACCCTGCTCACGGACGAAGCAGAGTCGATGAAGACCGTGCAATCGCTCCTACGGCACTCGGACATCCGACAGACCTCACGCTACGCGCACCCGGTCCTCTCGTCGCAACGTCGGGCGGTTCGCAAACTCGGATCACGGCTGCAACTGTTCCCAACTGTTCCCAAATCTGAGGAAGGCAGTAGAGAAGGGAAACAACTAACTAACTGATTGTGAAGAAGAAAGACAAAAGTATGGAGCCGGCGGTCAGAATTGAACTGACGACCTGCCGATTACGAATCGGCTGCTCTACCGCTGAGCTACGCCGGCTTTTCAATAACTTACACCGAGTTGAGGTGCACATTGGGTGCATATTTCACTGAACCGTGAGCCGGGATAGTACCTGCTTCTCCAATGCCTGCATGGCCCGGACCGCATCCTCGTCCACTGATTTCACGTAATGGGTCATCGTAGTCGAAACATTTGCGTGCCGCAAGATCGCCTGCACCGTCTTGTCAGAAACACCTAGGCGGTAGAGGTTGGTCGCCAGTCCTCTGCGGAAGGCGTGCCAGCCATGCCATTGAAGGCCAGCACTCTCCAGGGCTGGCTTTATCGCGCGGCGAACCAGGTTGTTGAAGTTGAGGGGTCTCCCGGTTTTCAGGGAAGGGAAGACCCAACCGGATTCTGGATTGCCCAAGCTAAGGCGGTAGGCGTCCAGTTTCTTGGCAAGAAAACCAATCACAGGTACAGGAGCTTTGCGCTTGCTCGTCTTGGGGTCGGTGCGGTGAAGCCTGGTGCCGGTCCCGATGTTCCCTTCCCACACCGACTGACAGACGTTGATTTGCCTCCCATCGTAGTGCGGCCACTCCAGGCCGCGCAGTTCACTCAGTCCCAATCCCGTGAAGGCAGCGGTGGCGACCACCGTAGCCGCGGGTTCGGGCAGGACGGCCAGCATGCGCGTGATTTCTTCCAATGAGTGAGCGTGGGTCTCCTTGCTTTCCTTCCCCTGCGGGATGGACACATCCTGCATCGGGTTGATGCCGTCCAGAATCCCCTTGCGCTTGGCGTTTTTGAACATTCCGCTCAGCAGGCTCTTGACCCGTTTGAGGCTGCTGTGGGTTAGCTGGTGCCGCTGGTCTATCTCGGCCAGGATTCTCTCTCCGTCGAAGCACCGAAAATCGCGCAGGCGGATCGCTCTGCAATGCACCTCCACGTAGTCCTTCCAGGTCTGCCTATAGCTTCTGGCTGTGGAGGGCCGTTTCTGGCGCTGCACATGGGGCCAGTACACGCCATCCCAAAACTGCTCCAGGCTCATCGTGCTCTCAGGTTGCAGGCGTCCACTGTTGAGCTTGTATAGGAACTCGTCCACAAGCTCTTTGAGCAAAACAGAATCTTTGGAGCGGTATTCCTTGTGAAGTCCGGGATAGGGAGCAATCCTCTTGGCGACCTGCCTGCGCGCGATCCTGCCATCAGGCTGTACTACGCTGTCGTAGTAGCGCAGATACCAACTGCTCCCCTTCCGATACAGATAGCCTTTCTGCTTGCGCATAAAGTTACACTCTCCGGCGCCCGTCTCCGTTCACGCGCCGCTGCTGAAGCCAGTGGTCAAGATCAGGGCTGCCCCAGGCGAAACGGACGTAGCGACCAAGGCGGATGTGGGGGATGGTGTTTTGGGTGCGGCAGCGGGTGTATTCGCGGATCCAGGTTTCTGGCACATTCCAGCGACGCGCCAACTCGGCTGAGTCAATTATTTCGCAGCGAGAGATTGGCGTAGTCTCCTCTGCGTTCGGCGTCATTCTAATCCGCTTGTCAACCTTTGTGCTCATGCCGCTCTCCGGCGCCGTTGTCTTTGCCTGCCCATCATCCTGCTGCCGTGACTTCCTGGGCTTTGCTGAAAAGCTCTGGTTGCCTTCTTGACTCCACCAAGCGAAACCAGGAGTGGACTACGCCATCTACATGCCGGGTGTGGTTGTCGATGATGTGGCCGCGGTCTCGCAATTCCTTGATGCGCGTGTTGTACTGCGCCGCCAGTGGTGTGATCTCATAGAGCGGAACCCACTGGCCCGCCCGTGATTGCAGCAGGCGGAGAATACGGTCGCGCTGGCTACCCCAACTTTTCACTCTCTATCTCCCCTTGGCAACGCTGGGTGACTCTCTTGGGCAACTGTAGGCGGAGGCTCGCTCGGCTTCGGCACACTCTCGAAACGAAGCGTGCGAATGTTGAAATAGGCATCGATCGCACCGACTGTGCCGCTGCGATTCTTCAGCACGCAGACCCGCGCCGCCGTCTCATCGCCGCAAAGTTCCCGC
>JACZYA010000002.1 GCA_022571295.1 Acidobacteriota bacterium
GCTCGCGGGCGCTGTGGTCGGCGAAGCCGAAGTGCGCAATCTCTCCCTCGAAGAGGCCCGGAATTTTGAAGCCGAGGTGGGCGGCGGAGTAATCGGCGAGGTCGGAAGCCAGCGGGTCGCGGTCGGCAAACTCTCCTTCCTGCACGAACGCGGTGTTCAAAACCTCACAGCCCTCGATCGGGAAGCTGCTGCGCTTCAGGACGATGGGCATACCGTGATCTACCTGGCGATTGACGGCAAGCTCGCGGCGATCCTCGCGGTTTCGGACCCCATCAAGGCGGAGACGCCATCCGCGATCAAACGGCTACACGCGCTCGGGCTGCGCATCGTCATGCTCACGGGAGACGACGAACGCGTCGCAGAATCGGTCGCAAGGCGGCTGGGAATCGACGAGTTCGCTGCCGGATTGTCGCCGCGCGACAAGCTCGATCGCATCCTTGCCCTGCGAGAAGCGGGACACTGTGTCGCGATGGCCGGCGACGGCATCAACGATGCGCCCGCACTGGCCGCCGCCCACGTGGGCATCGCGATGGGAACCGGGACCGACGTCGCGATCGAGAGCGCCGGCATCACGCTCCTCAGCGGCGACCTGCGGGCGGTCGGAAAAGCCATCGCATTGAGCCGCGCCGTGATGCGCAACATCCGCCAGAATCTCTTCTTCGCCTTCATCTACAACTCACTGGGGGTTCCGCTGGCGGCAGGCGTGCTCTATCCCGTTTTTGGATTGCTGCTCAGCCCCATCATTGCCAGCGCCGCCATGACCTTCAGCTCGGTCTCAGTCATTACCAACGCCCTCCGCCTCCGCAAGCTCCCCTTGTAGTCGTCGTCAGGGAAGTGACTAGCTTTCCTTCGGCAAGGCACAAGGCCTTGCCCTGCCCTTTGCTGGCGGCACAGACAGGTAGGGCAGCGGCTTGTCCCCTGCCGCTTGCTCAATAATCGGTGGGGCAGACATTCTTGTCTGCCACCCGGGCACCGCGCAGACCGCCGCAGAGCGGGGCAGGCAGGAATGTCTGTGTTACCGTTGTTCTTGTACGTCTCAGGTAGCGGCGAAGAAGCCGCATTGTCCCGCCTGTCCTGAGCGCAGTCGAGAGAAGGCTTCTTCGTCGGTTTGTCTCACCCTCAGCTCGAAGGAGCATCCAGCAGGTCTTGCAGGAACTGCATCACCGAGAGGCCGTCCCACTCCAGCGGGCCGATGACTTTCCGCACCAGCAGGCCATTCTTGCTGATGATGTAGGTTTCCGGGTACATGAAGGTGCCGTAGAGGGTGGAGATGCGCTTCTCCGGGTCGTGGTGGTTGGGGAAGGTGATGCCGTGTGTGCGCAGGAAATTTTCGTAGGCGGCGCGGCTCTCGTCCACGCTGATGCCCAGCACCACCAATCCTTCCTCTGAAAGTGATTCGTGCAGCCGCTGCAGCGACGGCATCTCATCCACGCAGGGCGGGCACCAGGTGGCCCAGAAGTTCAGCACCACCACCCGCCCGCGCAGGGCCGCCAGCTCGGTCGCCTGCCCGTTGAGAGTAAGGGGGAAGTTGGGCGCCGGTTGCGATTCGCGCGGAGCTTCAAAGTGGGTGCGCGGCGCCACCAGCGCGGCCGTCAAAGCCAGCCCCACCAGGCCGAGCACCACAGGGGTGATTTTGTCTTTCATGCCGGGTCTTTCACGTCGGTTTCAAATCCGCTATACTTTTTGACTTCGCGAGCTTACTTCGCTTCCGGGGGGTCTTTCGTTCACTGCCAATGGTCGTCCCGCACGTCAGTGTCATTGTAGCCGCCCGGAACGAAGAAGCCAATGTCTCCGCCGCGGTGGAGTCGCTGGCGGCGCAGACTGTGCCGGTGGAGTTGATTGTCGTTAACGATTGCTCCACTGACCGCACCGGAGCCATCCTGGCCGAGCTGAGCGCAAAGCTGCCGCAACTGCGCGTAGTCGAAACCCGCGGCTTGCCGGCAGGTTGGATCGGCAAGAACCACGCCCTCGCCCGCGGGGTGGAGGAAGCCCGCGCGCCCTGGCTGCTGTTCACCGACGCTGACGTGCGGCACGCACCCCGCGCGCTTGAAAAAGGTCTGGCGCTGGCGCGGGAGACGGGCGCCGACGTGGTTTCCTTTTCGCCCCAACAAGAGATGCGCACTTGGTGGGAGCGGGCCGTGATTCCGCTCGTCTATTGCCGCTTGGCGGAAGAGTATCCCTACCACCAAGTGAGCGACCCGCAGCAGCCGCAGGCGGCTGCCAACGGGCAATGGCTGCTGGTCAGGCGCGACGCTTACCAGACTGCGGGCGGCCACGCTGCCGTTCGGAGTGAGATTCTGGAAGACGTGGAGCTGGCCCGCCGCCTGAAACGCTCCGGCTATCGCCTGCATTTTGCTTTGGGCGCAGGCGTGGCACGCACGCGCATGTACCGCCGGTTTGGCGAGATGTGGGAAGGCTGGTCGAAGAATCTTTTCCTTCTCTTCCAGCGACGCAAGCGCGCCGTGGTTGCGTCACTGGGGGGCGCTGCACTGGATGGGCTGGCCGCGCTGCTGTTGCTGCTGGGTCTGGCCGGGATGCAAGGGGGAGGGCCGCCAAGTTCACTGATTTTTCTTTCCGGTGCGGGCGTGATTGTTTTCCGCCATGCCCGCTATGCGCAGGCGCTGCGCCGGAATTGTTTTCCGTGGTGGTGCATCTTTTATTACACCGTGGGCAGCATTCTTTTTGCGCTCTTGCTGGTTTCCTCGGCCGCCAAGCACCTGAGCGGGCAGCCGCTCAAATGGAAAGGACGCGACTACGCCGTTACCGCCAGATGATCTACCTGACGCGCAAGATTGAGTTCTCCGCCTCGCACTACTACTGGAACCCCGAGTTCACGCCGGAAGAAAACCGGCGCGTCTTCGGCAAGTGCGCCAACCGGCACGGGCACGGACACAACTACGTGCTGGAGGTGACGGTGGCGGGCGAGCCCGACCCCGTCACCGGCATGGTGCTCGACATGAAAGAGTTGAAGCAGATTTTGGAGCGCGAGGTGATGGAAGTCTTCGACCACAAGTTCATCAACCAAGAGGTGTCGCAGCTCGACGGGAAGATTCCCACCAGCGAGAACATCGCCTGCATCATCTGGACCCTGCTGGAAGGAAAAGTTCCCGGCGGGCGCCTGCATCACATTCGCCTCTACGAAACTCCGGACTTGTTTGTGGACTACTATGGAGGCAACGCCGCGCGATGATCTACCTCACCCGCCGCTATCGCTTCAGCGCCTCCCACCGGCTGCACAGTCCGCGCCTGTCCGAAGAGGAAAACCAGCGCGTCTTCGGCAAGTGCAACAACCCGGGCGGCCACGGCCACAACTACGTGCTGGAAGTCACGGTCAACGGCAAGCCTGACCCCAAGACGGGGATGGTGGTGGACTTGGCCCAGCTCGACCGCTTCGTGGGGGAGGAGGTTCTGGAGCGTTTCGACCATGCCTATCTGAACGCCGATGCCGAGAGTTTCGGCGACAAAGTGCCCACCACCGAGAATCTCTGCATTGATATTTTCCACCGTCTGCGGGCCGGGTTTGTCGCCGTGCCGGTGGCGCGGGTGCGGTTGGAAGAGACCAGTTTGAATTCGTTTGAATACCGGGGCGAGGAAGGAAGGACACCATGAAGACTGATCGGACCGAAGTGGAATTCGCCGGGTCGGAGAACGCGGCCGAAGAGATCGCGAGTCTGTACGGGCGCATCCTGGCGTTGCTGGGGGAAGACCCGGAGCGGGACGGCTTGCAGGGAACGCCCCAGCGGGTGGCGCACGCTTTGCGCTTCTTGACCAGCGGCTACCGGCAGAACCTCGACAAGGTCATCAACGCGGCTTACTTTTCGGTTGCGTACGACGAGATGATCATCGTCAAAGACATTGAAGTCTTCAGCCTGTGCGAGCACCACCTGCTGCCCTTTTTCGGCAAGTGCCACATCGCCTACATTCCCGATAAGAAGGTAGTGGGGTTGAGCAAACTGCCCCGGCTGGTAAACTTTTATGCGCGGCGGCTGCAACTCCAGGAGCGTTTGAGCAGCCAGATCGCGCAGGCCATCTGGGAGAAGCTGGAGCCGCAGGGGGTGGGGGTGATTGTGGAAGCGCGCCACCTGTGCATGCTGATGCGCGGGGTGGAGAAGCAGCACTCCACTGCCATCACCAGCGCCATGCTGGGCAGCTTCCGCGACAACCCGCAGACGCGGCAAGAGTTCCTGGCCCTGGTGCAGAAGAGTAATGGCTAGCCGCCCGCTGGAAGCCCTTTGCAATTGTGCGGCCCTGTGTTATCGTACTGGCGGATGAAACGAGGAGAATAGGAAAGGAGAAAGGCTCAGGCAACGCTATGGGTCTGGCGCAGGAAAGCAAGTCAGCGGTGATCGGTCAACATCGTCTCCACGCGAGCGATACCGGCTCGCCGGAAGTGCAGATTGCGCTTCTGAGCGGGCGCATCAACGGTCTGACCGACCATTTCAAGACCCACGGCAAGGACCATGCGTCCCGGCGCGGTTTGATTCAGATGGTAAACCGCCGCCGGCGCCTGCTGGATTATTTGAGGAACAACGACCCCGGGCGGTACAAGCAAATTGTTGAGAAGCTCGGTTTACGGAAGTAAGACGGCTCCCGGCGGGGCAGCCTGCCAGCCAACAGTTTGTCGGCCCCACCAGCAAGGCACGGGTAGCAGCCCGCAGACGCAAGCCAGCCGGATGATTTTTTGAGTTTTCAGCAGATGGTTTCCGGCGCAGGGTGTAGCACAGGTTTTTCCGCTCTCGATTCCACTCCTGCATTCATCTCAAATTCAATCAGACAGGGCAGCGGTGCCGCACTGCACTCTCCTTTTAGGGTGAGTGTAGGAGGCGGCGCTGGTTGCCGGAGGAACTATGACAAAGCAAGTAGTAATTGACATCGGCGGACGTCCGCTGACAATTGAAACCGGTCGTCTGGCCAAGCAGGCCAATGGCAGCGTGCAGGTGCGCTTTGGCGACACGGTAGTTTTGGTTACGGCCTGCATTCAGACCGAGCCGCGGCAAGGGCTTGACTTCTTTCCGCTCACCTGCGAGTACCGCGAGTACCAGTATGCCGCCGGCCGGATTCCGGGCGGCTTCTTCAAACGCGAAGGGCGCCCGAGCGAAAAGGAGATCGTCACCTGCCGGTTGATGGACCGACCGCTGCGGCCGCTGTTTCCGAAAGGGTTTCGCAACGAGACCCAAGTGATCGCGATGGTGCTTTCGGCCGACACCGACAATGACCCGGATGTGATCGCGCTGGTGGGCGCTTCGGCTGCGTTTTATATCTCCGACATTCCTTTCTTCACTCCCATCGCCTCGGTGCGGGTGGGATTGGTGGACGGCGCTTTGGTGTCCAACCCCACCTACGCGCAGCAGGTGGACAGCCTGCTGAACATCGTGGTGGCGGGATCGAAAGAAGCCATCGTGATGGTGGAAGCGGGCGCGGCGGAAGTGACGGAAGAGACCATCTTGGACGCTTTGCAATTCGCCCACGAACAAATCCGCAAGATCGTCGCCGGCATCGAGGATCTGCACGGCCAGATCCAGCCCAAGAAGTGGGAGGTGGCCGAGCTGGAGGTGAATCAGGAGTACTACCAGCAGATCGCCTCGCAATACGGCCAGCGGCTGGCGGACGCCTGCAACACCGAGAAGCACTCCAAAAAGGAAAGTCACCAGTTGGTGACTGCGCTCAAGAAGGAACTGGCGGAGTCCATCCCGGAAGAGGAGGAAGACCGCCGCAAGGAGGCGTCGCGTTACTTCTCCACACTGCGGGAAGAGATTTTCCGCCGCGATGTTCTGGAGAATAAGCGGCGTCCGGACGGCCGCGCCTTCGACAAGGTGCGCGCCATCAGCTGCGAAGTGGGGGTGCTGCCGCGCACGCACGGCTCGGCGCTCTTCACTCGCGGCGAGACCCAGGCGTTGGTGACGGCCACCCTCGGTACCAAAGAGGACGTGCAGCGGCTCGACCTGCTGGCGGAAGAGGACGCCAAGAAGAAGTTCATGCTGCATTACAACTTCCCGCCGTTCTCGGTTGGCGAGGTCAAGTTCCTGCGCGGGCCCGGCCGGCGCGAGATTGGCCACGGTGCGCTGGCGGAGCGGGCCTTGCGGAAAGGCATGCCGAGCGAGGATGACTTCCCCTACACCGTCCGCGTGGTCTCCGACATTTTGGAGTCCAACGGCTCATCTTCGATGGCGACCGTGTGCGGTGGCTCGTTGGCTTTGATGGACGCCGGCGTTCCGGTGAAAGATCAGGTGGCCGGGATTGCCATGGGTTTGGTGATGGGCGAAGGCGGCAAGTACGGAATCCTCACCGACATCGCCGGAGCTGAAGACCACTACGGCGACATGGACTTCAAGGTGGCGGGCACCGCCAAGGGCATCACCGCCTTGCAGATGGACATCAAAGTCGGCGGCGTGACCTCGGCGATCCTGTCCGAGGCTCTCCAGCAGGCCAAGAAGGCCAGGCTGGAGATCCTCGACATCATGAACCAGACGCTGAGCAAGCCGCGCGAGGCCATCTCGCCCTATGCTCCCCACATCTTCACCTTGACCATCCCCCGGGACAAGATCGGCGGGCTGATCGGGCCGGGCGGGAAGGTCATCCGCGGCATCGTGGAGGCCACCGGCGCCAAGATTGACGTGATGGACGACGGCAAGGTGAACGTCTTCGCGGTGGACGAGGAAGCGGCCAAGCAGGCCATGCAAATGGTCCAGGACGTCACCGCCACCGCCGAGGTGGGGAAGACCTACCTGGGCAAGGTGGTGCGGCTGGTGGATTTCGGCGCTTTCGTCGAAATCTTTCCTGGCACCGACGGGCTGCTGCACATCAGCGAAATCGCCGAGCAGCGCATTCGTGATGTCCGCGACGAGCTGAAAGAAGGCGACCAGGTGATGGTCAAAGTCTTGACGGTGGAGGGTAACAAGATTCGCCTTAGCCGCAAAGCGGTGCTGCGCGAGCAGCGCGCGAAGGAGCGTAGCGGCGCCAGTTAGCTAGGAAACTTCTGCGAAGAAGCGAGAACGGCCGGCGGCAACCCCGTCGGCCTTTTTTGTGTAGGATTACTCCCTCATGCAGCCACGGCATTGGTTGGCGTTTGGCCTGCTGGCCTTGATCTGGGGCACCACCTGGCTGGGTATCAAGTTCGTGGTGCGGGAGATGCCCCCGCTCACCACCGCCGGTGTGCGCTTTGCGGTGGCGGCGCTGCTGCTGGCCGCCTTTGCGCGCTGGCAGGGGCGGTCACTTTCCTGGAGCCAATTCCGCCGCCAGGAGCGGCGCCTGCTGCTTCTGCTCTCCGTCATCATGATTGGCCTCCCCTACGGCCTGGTTTTCTATGCCGAGCAGCACATCTCCTCCGCTCTCACCGCCATCCTGTTTTCGTCTCATGCCGTCTTTGTTCTGCTGTTCGATTCGCTGCACTCCCGGCGCAACCTGTTCAGGGGCGGGCGACTGGCCGGTTTGTTGTTGGCTGCCGGCGGGATTACGTTGATTTTTCTGCCGCGCTTGAGCGGTTCGGCGGCTGAGTTGTCGGGGGTGGCGGCGGTGCTGGGACTTGCGCTCTCGAGCGGGCTGGCGGCAGTCCTGGCCAAGTACGGCGCGCACGATATTGACCCGGTGGTGGGCGTCACCTGGCAGATGGCGGGCGGAGCGCTGTGGCTGCTGGCGGTGGGATCTGTGCTGGAGCGGCCTGGATGGGAAAGCTATTCGCCCCAGGCATGGGGGGCGCTGCTCTACCTGATTGTGTTTGGTTCTTGCGTAACCTTCGTGCTTTACTACACGCTTCTGAAGCGCATGGCGCCGGTGCAGCTTTCGACTTTGACCTTCATCGAGCCCATGATTGCCGTGGCGGCCGGATGGCTGGTGCTGGGGGAGCGTTTGGGCGGTTATTCTCTGCTAGGTGCGGTGATCGTGCTGGCGGGAGTGGTGCTGGTGCACCGGGAGGAGTCCACGCCTTTCGCCGGTGGATGAGTTGAGTGATGTCGATAGCACCGTTCATTGCGTTCCTGGTTGCACTGGGGTTGGTGGCCGGCACCTTCGGAGGTCTGCTGGGCTTGGGCGGGAGCATCCTGCTGGTGCCGGTGCTGACGATGGTGTTCGGATTTCCGATGGCGATCGCGGTGGGAACGGGACTGCTGTGCGTAGTCGCCACCTCCTGCGCCGCCGCCAGCGTGTACGTCGAGCGCGGCTGGGCCGACGTGCGGCTGGGCATGCTGCTGGAATTGGCGACGGTGCTGGGAGCCATCAGCGGGGCGCTGGTGATGCCGCTGCTCTCGGAGACGCTGTTGAAAGGTTTGTTCGGTGCTTTCATGCTCTATGCTGCCGTGTTGTTGTGGCGCCGCCCGCCGGGCGAGTCGGAGGAAGTGGGGGAAACTCTTCCTGCCTACCGAGTGCGCAACCGCGCGCTGGGAACGGGCGTGTGCTACGGGGTGGGTGGCGTTTCGGCCATGCTTGGCATCGGCGGCGGGCCGATTCAGGTGCCGTTGATGTATCTCGGCATGGGCGTGCCGTTGAAGATGGCGGCTGCCACCAGCAGTTTTCTGATGGGGATGACAGCGGCAGCGGGCGCGTTGATTTACTACGGACGCGGGCAGGTGATGGTGGCGCTGACCGCGCCGCTGGTGGTGGGCGTGTTCCTGGGAGCGCAGTTGGGCTCGCGCCTGGCGCACCGGGTTCGCAGCCGTTGGGTGCACGTCCTGTTGATCCTGGTGTTGCTGGCCCTGGCTGTGATGATGTTGGGTGAAGCTTTCGGTTTTTCCTTGCGAGGACTGGCATGAGTTCCACCGGCCCCTACCGCTGGATTGCCGGGACGCTGCGCTGGGGCTCGTACCTGTCGGCGCTGCTGCTGGCGGTCGGTGTGGTCTGGGTGGCGCTTGATCCCTCGGTTCCGATTCAGGTCGGACCGGGGATGCCTTTTCGCATACTGGGCGAGCAGTTGATGACGGGCAATCCCTACGCACTCATGCAACTCGGTCTGCTGGTGCTGCTGGCGACGCCGCTGCTGCGCGTGGTGGTGGCCGCCGGGACTTTCTGGCGCATCCGGGAGCGGCGCTACACTGTGGTGGCGCTGTTGGTGCTGCTGAGTGTGGCGGCCAGCGTGTGGCTGTCCGGCGGCCGTTAGGCGGCAGCGCGGCGGATGCGGGCGCCGACGGCGCGCAATTTTCCCTCAAAGCCTTCGTAGCCGCGGTCAAGGTGATAGACGCGATCGATTGTGGTTTCGCCTTCGGCTGCCAGGCCCGCCAGCACCAGCGAAGCGCTGGCGCGCAGGTCGGAAGCAATCACACCCGCGCCCGACAGCGGCGTGCGCCCGCGCACAACCGCTTGCCGGCCTTCCACGGTAATGGCCGCGCCCATCCGTACCAGCTCCGGGACGTGCAGGAAGCGGTTCTCGAAAATGCTCTCGGTGATGCGGGTCGTGCCTTCGGCCTGCGTCATCAGCGCCATGTACTGCGCTTGCATGTCGGTGGGGAAGCCGGGGTATTCTTTGGTGGTCAGGTCGGCGGGCCGCAGCCGTTCGGGGCGGGCCACCACTACGCAGCCACGTTCTTTCTTTGTTACGGTTAGGCCGGCGGCTTCCAGTTGCCGCAGGACGGCGTGCAGGTGCTCGCAGTCGCAGTTGCTTACCTCTAGTTCTCCGCCGGTGATGGCCCCGGCCAGGATGAAGGTGGCGGCCTCGATGCGGTCGGGAATGATGCGGTGCGTGGTGCCGTGCAACTTGGTGACGCCGCGCACGCGGAGGGTGGAAGTTCCGTCGCCTTCAATCTGGGCGCCCATCGAGCGCAGCAGGCGGGCCAGGTCAGTCACTTCCGGCTCGCGCGCGGCATTTTCCAGCAGGGTTTCGCCTTCCGCCAGGCATGCGGCCATGAGGATGTTTTCCGTCCCGGTTACGGTGATTTTGTCGAGGCGGATGCGCGCGCCGCGCAGGCCCTTGGTCTGGGCGTTCACGTAGCCGTGCTCGACCGTGAATTGCGCGCCCAGTTTCTCCAGTCCTTTCAGATGAATATCAATCGGGCGGGCGCCGATGGCGCAGCCGCCCGGCAGCGACACCCGCGCCTCTCCGGTGCGAGCCAACAGCGGCCCCAAGGTCAACACCGAGGCGCGCATGGTTCGGACCATCCGGTAGGGGGCTTCGGGTCGGACGATGCGCTCGGCGCAGAGTTTCAGTTCGCCGTCGGGCTGCAAGTCAGCCGGCTCGGCGGCAACGCCCATGTGCTGGAGAAGATCCTTCATGGTGAAAATGTCGCGTACGCGGGGCACGTTGGTCAGGTGGAGCGGCTCGGAAGAGAGCAGCGCAGCGGCCATTGCAGGCAGGGCGGCGTTCTTGGCACCGCTGACGGTGATGCGCCCCCGCAGTGGAACTCCGCCTTCAATCACAAACCGGTCCATAGCTGGGTCCTACGATACACCAACAGCAGGTCGAATTATTTTTCTCCGAGGGTTTGGGCGACGTGGCCGTGGCTGCGGCGGAGGCGGCGCTGGGCTTCTGTGCGGGTGCAACCGAGCCGGCTCATCACAATCGCCGCTTTCAAGTTTCCGCCCGAGCGCTGGATTAATCGGCGGGCTTGGGCCGGAGAGCATCCGAGCGCAAGTTGCAAGATGCGCTGGCCGCGGCGGCGCAGCTTGGCGTTGCTCATCTGCACGTTGACCATCAGGTTGCGATAGACGTGCCCCAGGCGCACCAGTGCCGCCGTGCTCAGCATGTTCAGGACGAGTTTTTGCGCCGTGCCTGCTTTGAGGCGGGTGGAACCGGCTATGACTTCCGGGCCGGTGGCGGGACAGATGGCTATCTGCGCGCGGCGCGCCACCGGCGAGCGCGGGTTGCTGGTGACGGCGACCGTGAACGCGCGTTGTTTGCGCGCCTGTGCTAGCGCGCCCACGGCATAAGGGGTGGCGCCGCTGGCCGTGAGCACAACTACCACGTCTCCAGCCCGCACGCCACCGCGACGCAGGTCGCGCGCCCCGGCTGTGCGTGAGTCCTCTGCGGCTTCCGAAGAGCGGAACATCGCCCGGCGCCCCCCGGCCAGGATGGCTTGCACTTTGCGCGGCGAAACCTGGAAGGTGGGCGGAATTTCCGCTGCATCCAGCACGCCCAAGCGCCCGCTGGTGCCGGCGCCGAGGTAGAAGAGCCGCCCCCCGCGTTGTAGAGATGCGACGATGGCATCCACCGCGCGAGCGATGTGCGGCAACTGTCGGCGGACCGCCGCGTGTACGCGGGCGTCCTCCCGGTTCATCACTTGCAGAAGTTTTCTGGTGGAGAGCCGGTCCAAGTGCGTGGTGCGGGGGTTGGGGCGCTCGGTGACAGGGAGCGATGCGCGTTTCATCCGAAGGTTTCCCAGCCGCGGCGAGTGAAGTCAAAGTAGAGCAGCAGCGCGGCGGTTATTGCGCCCGCCAGCAGAAGCAAGCCAAGTGTCCAGAATCCCAGTAACAGTTTGCCGGTGGCGAAGAGCGCCAGATAGACCATCGCCCAACCCAGCACCCAGGCGCGCAGATTGGCCCAACCCGCAGCGGTGCTGCGCACCTCGGGAGCCTGTGCGGCCACGGGTCGCCAACCGGTGGCAGCCGGGCGCACGCGGCGATAGAAGTTCAGCAGGTGGTCGGCGGGCTCGGGCCGCGTCAGGAAAGTCACCGTCAGCCAGACGGCGGTGCAGACCGCGGTGGTGGCGAGCATGTTCTTCGCAAAAAGCAACTGCTCGCCGCCCGCGAAGGGCACCCAATGGCGCAGCGCGAGCGAGGTGAGGAAGGCGGCGATCATGGCGGAGATTTCGCTCCAGGCATTGATGCGCCACCAGTACCAGCGCAGCAGATAGACTGCGCCGGTGCCGGCGCCGATCATGAGCAGCAGCGCCCAGGCGCCTCGGATGGTTTCCAGGTAGTAGGTGACGCCGCCCGCCAGCAGCATCAACAGGATGGTCGCTACCTGCGCCGCGCGCAGGTGATGCTGCTCCGTGGCGTGCGGGCGGAGGAAGCGGCGGTAGAAGTCGTTGATGATGTAGGACGCGCCCCAGTTCAGGTGAGTGCTGATGGTGGACATGTAGGCGGCCAGGAAAGCGGCCAGCATCAGCCCGCGCAGGCTGGCGGGCAGGTGGTCCACCATGACGAGCACGTAGCCGGCTTCCTTATCGGCCAGGTCGGGGTAGAGAACCACGGAGGCGAGCGCCACCAGAATCCACGGCCAGGGGCGCAGGGCGTAGTGGGCGATGTTGAACCAGAGCGTGGCCCAGAGCGAATGCTTCTCGTCCTTAGCGCAGAAGATGCGCTGCGCCACGTAGCCGCCGCCGCCCGGCTCGGCGCCGGGATACCAACTGGCCCACCAGTTCACCCCGATGAAGACCAAGAAGGCGGTGAGCGGCATCCAGGCGGAGTCGGTCGCCGGCAGGAAGTCGAGCAGCGAGCCGCCGCCGGCGTTGGCGGCCTCCAGTGCGAGAAGTTTGGTCTTTAACGCTCCCAGGCCGCCGACGGCGGCGACGGCGAAGTAGGCCAGGGCGATGGTCATGCTCATCATCAGGACAAATTGCAGCAGGTCGGTGATGAGCACGCCCCACAGGCCGGCCATGGTGGTGTAGACGGCGGTCAGGGCCAGGCAGAGCAGCACGGCCGTAAGGCGCGAGAGGCCGAGCGTCAATTGGAAGACTTTGGCCATGGCCAAGTTGACCCAGCCCATGATGAGGCAGTTCATCAGCACGCCCAGGTAAAGGGCGCGGAAGCCGCGCAGGAAGGCCGCCGGGCGGCCAGCGTAGCGCAGCTCGATGAACTCTACGTCGGTCAGCACACCGGCGCGGCGCCACAAGCGAGCGAAGAAGAACACCGTCATCATCCCGCTCAGCAGCAGCGACCACCACAACCAGTTGCCGGCGATGCCGAAGCTGGCGGTCAGGCCGGTCACGGCCAGCGGGGTGTCCACGGCGAAGGTGGTTGCGACCATCGAGGTGCCGGCAATCCACCAGGGAACGCCGCGGCCGGAGACGAAGAAGTCGGCCAAGCTGCGCTGCGCGCGGGCGCGCAGATACCAGGCGATGCCGAAGGAAATCAGGAAATAGGTACCCAAGCAGAGCCAGTCGATAAGAGAAAGTTGCACGCGGCTACTCGTTCCGTGTTCCGGGCGCTGCTGCGGCTGCGGTGTCAGCCGGTGCCAGCCCCAACGCTTCTACCACCGCGTCGTGCACCCGGGGACGGAAGTGGCGGATGCGCCGGTTCTCGCGGGTGGGGTGGACGCGGTTGGTGAGCAGGACGACGAACAGTTCTTTTTCTGGGTCAATCCAAATAGAGGTGCCGGTGAAGCCGGTGTGGCCGAAGGCGCGTGGGGAAAAGTATTGGCCGGCGGAGGCGTAGGCGGGCGGATCGGAGGGGGTGTCCCAGCCCAGGGCGCGGGTGGATTCAGGCAAGTTCTGCCGGGTGGTGAACAGTTCGATGGTGCTGCGCTGCAAGATGCGCCGGTGGGCGTAGATGCCGCCGTTGAGCAGGAGCTGGCAGAACGCAGCCAGATCGCGCGCGGTGGAGAACAGTCCGGCGTGGGGAGCGACGCCACCCATCACCCAGGCGTTTTCGTCGTGCACTTCTCCCTGCACCACGCGGTTGCGAAACTCGCGGTCGTCCTCGGTGGGAGCGATGCGGCTGCGCCAGGCGGCGGGCGGATTGAAGAGAATGTTCTTCACGCCCAGCGGGCCGAAGAGATTCGCGCGCAAGAATTCGTCCAGCGATTGGCCGCTGAGGCGCTCGATGATTTCGCCCAGCAGAATGACGCCCAGGTCGCTATAGACGGCGCGCGAGCCGGTGGGATATTCAAGTGGCAGCGCATAAACGCGCTGGAGGAGTTCCTCGCGACTCTCCACCTCTTGAAAGAAGCGCAGGTAGCCGGGCAAGCCGCTGGAGTGGGTGAGCAGGTGGCGCACCTGAATGCGGCGCTTGGCCGCCGCGTCGGCGCCCTGCGCCAGCTCGGGCAGGAAGCGCGTGATAGGCGCATCCAGCGGTAGCACCCCGCGCTGGTAGAGCAGCATGGCGGCGGTGGTGGTGCCGACCACTTTTGTCAGCGAGGCCAGGTCGTAGAGCGTGTCGGCGCGCACGGGCGGGGCATTGGGCTCGTAGGTGAAGCGCCCGAAGGGATGCAGCGCCACCAGGCGGCCCTGATGGCCGACGGCCAGCACGCCGCCGGGCGTGACGCCCTCGGCCACGGCGTCGTCCAACAGGGAAAAGACCGGGGCAAAGTGTTCTTCGTCGCTGGGGCGGGGCGCGGCCAGCTCCAGAGGTAACGCTGACCGAACCAGTCCCGCGCCTCGATCGGCTACGCCGGGTATGGTGACGGGGAGCTTGCCGCCGATGGCGGTCTGGCCGAACAGCGCGCGGACGGCGGCGCGCTCGGCCACCGCGGCGGTGCTGAAGGTGGCGAGCACGGTGCCGGCGTCGGGGAAGCGTTCGGCCAGGTAAGGGCTACCGAGAATCACTAGGACAGTGGGCTTGCCATCGGCGAGCACGCGCTCCACCAACTCCGCCAGTTCGTCAGGGAAGCCCAGGTCTCCCTTGCCGCTCGCCACCCGGACAAACACCGCCACCATGCTCCAGTCGTAGAGGTCGGGCGAGGGTAGCTCAACTTCCTCGGGCGTGAAGTAGAGAGGGTCGGCGCGGACGGTGAGCAGGGAATCCACACGTAGCTCGATTTCTTTCTCCAGCACCCTACCGGGAAAAGCATTGGCGTCGGCGGCCAACAGGAGGAGAAAGCCGCGCCGGGGTTGGGTGGAATCCAGGGGGAGCAAGCCGGCATGGTCGCGGAGAAGGGTGATACCGCGGTCGGCAGCCTCCAGCGCTTGCTGCTCAAATTCGGGACTCGCCAGCACGGCTTCCAGCCGGTTGAGTTCCACCTGGGTTGAGCGGTGGAGGTTCAAGCGCGCTTTGGCTTCCAGGATCCGCCGCACGGATTCGTCCAGGCGTGTCTGGGTGAGCCGGCCGGATTCAACCGCGCGCTTGAGGGCGGCGAAGGCGACTTCCGGTTGGGGCGACATGAGAATGACGTCGGCGCCGGCTTCGACGGCGCGGACGGCGGCCTCGCCGGCCCAGTAATTTTCTGTGATGGCGTTCATCGTCATGGCGTCGGTGATGATGAGGCCGTCGAAGCCCAGCTCCCGGCGAAGCAGGTCGGTGAGCAGCGCGGACGAGAAGGTGGCCGGCAGTTGCGGATCGGGCTCGAGGGCGGGCACGATCAAGTGCCCCGGCATGATGGCGCTGACGCCGGCGGCAATGGCGGCGCGGAAGGGAGCGAGCTCGACTGCGTCCAGCCGGGCACGGTCAACGGTAATCACCGGCAGACTGAGGTGGCTGTCAGTGGCGGTGTCGCCGTGGCCGGGGAAATGCTTGGCGGTGCAGAGAGCGCCGTTTTCCTCGCAGCCGCGCACGAAGGCGGCCACCATCGCGGCCACCTGCTCGGGGTCTTCGCCGAAGGAGCGGATGTTGATGACGGGGTTCTCGGGATTGTTGTTGACGTCGGCCACCGGCGCCAGCACCCAGTGCACGCCCAGTGCGCGGGCTTCGATGGCGGCGGCGCGGCCCAGGGCTTCGGCATACTTGGGATCGCCAGTAGCGCCGACGGCCATGTTGTGCGGGAAGACGGTGGTGGGGTGGACGCGGAAGCTGGCGCCGCGCTCGAAGTCGCCCGCCACCAGCAAGGGCGTGCGCGCCAATTGTTGCAGGCGATTGGTCAAGCGGGCCAGAGCATAGACTTCCGTCAGCTCGATCCCGCTGGGTTTGCGGGGCCGGGTGGCGACCACGAAACCGCCCACGTGCAGTTCCCGGACCTGCTGAGATAGACGAGCAAATTCCTCACTCTTGTTGTTGGAAAAGGCGCCGAAGTAGGGCACCATCAGGAGCTGCCCGACCTTTTCCTCTAGGGTCAGGCGCTTGAGGGTGCGCTCGACCCAGCGCCGGGCGGCGCGGGGAAGCTGCTTGCCGGAGTCGGCTTGGGCGAAGGCAGGGGTCGCGCTTAGTGGCAGCAGGAGAAAGAACAACAGCAGGCAGGCGGTGCGTCGCAGGCGAGACTCCACTGGGGCGTGAACCACTCCTCCGCAAAATTACTTGACCCTGCCAGGGGCAGTTCGTATATAGCACAGCCGGAAGCGGGTTGCGAATGCTTTTGCGCCGACTAAAAGCGGTGGCAGTGCTGGTAGCGCTGGTGCTGCTGGTGTTTCTGCTGCGCGGGAACCGGTGGTGGCCGCCGCCCCCCACCAGGGTGGCTCCGGTGCGAACCGGGATTGATGTGCTGGCAGCCGACGGCTTCGCGTTGCTGGCGGGCAAGCGCGTCGGGTTGATTACCAACCAGACCGGGCGAACGCGGGACGGCCGGCGGACGGTTGACCTGCTGGCGGCGGCGCCGGAGGTGAAGTTGGTGGCGCTATTTTCTCCCGAGCATGGGATGGAAGGTGTGCGAACGGGGCGCGTGGAAGATGGCGCCGACTCGGCCACCGGTCTGCGAGTGTACAGTCTCTATGGCCAGACGCGGCGGCCCACGGCGGAGATGCTGGGCGGGTTGGATGCACTCGTCTTTGATATTCAGGACGCCGGGGTGCGCTACTACACCTACGTCACCACCATGGGCTATGCGATGGAAGAGGCGACGCGGCGCGGCATCGAGTTCGTGGTGCTCGACCGTCCCAACCCATTGAACGGGCGCGCGGTCGAAGGGCCGATCTTGGACGCCGACCGGTTGAGCTTTGAGGGCTACTTTCCCTTGCCGCTGCGCCACGGGATGACGCTGGGCGAGCTGGCGCGGCTGTTCAACCGGAAAAAGAAGATCGGCGCGCGCTTGACGGTGGTGCCACTGGCGGGATGGCGGCGCGAGCAGTGGTTCGACCAAACGGGGTTGGAGTGGGTCAATCCCTCGCCCAACCTGCGTAGCCTGGCGGGAAACACTTTTTATCCGGCGGTGGAGTTGCTGCGTGCGGGCGGAGTGTCGGTGGGGCGGGGAACCGACACGCCCTTCGAGTTGTTCGGCGCGCCGTGGATGGAGGCAGAAAAACTAGCGGGCTATCTGAACCAGCGTGGCGTTCCCGGCGTGCGCTTTGAACCGCTGCGCTTTCGGCCCACCGCTGACGTGCACGCCGACCAGGATTGTCAGGGCGTACGCCTGTTGCTGGCCGACCGGGAAGTGCTTGACCTCGGGCGGTTGGGGGTGGAGTTGGTAGCGGCGCTGCATCGTTTCTACCCACAGGATTTCGAATTGGCGAAGACCATCCGCTTGCTCGGCTCGGCGCGGACGCTGGCGCGGCTGAAGGCCGGCGACGATCCCGCTGACATCGCTGCCGGTTGGGAAGAAGAATTGGCGGCGTTCCGGAAGTTGCGCGCGCCCTACCTGCTTTACGACTGAGGTCTCTCCTCGCACGCAAGAAGTTTTCTCCCTTGTTATTTCGAGGAGCCTGCTCGCGGCGGGTGACGAAGAATCTCGTGCGTTGCTGACGGTCATGTAGGGGATTCTTCGCTTTGCTCAGAATGACAACAAACTGAGTTTTCGTGGAATATCAGGGTTGCGTGGGAGCGCGGCGCTGCCAGAACCAGTAGAGCGGCAGGCCGGCGGCCATGAACAGCAAACCCAGCCCGGTTTCCATCGGGCTGTTGTATGCAATGTTGAGAATGAACACCGCAGCCACCACCACGAAGGCGGCCGGCACCCAGGGATAGCCCAGCGTGCGGTAGGGGCGCGGCAGGTCGGGCTGCGTGCGGCGGAGGACGAGGACTGAAGCGGTGGTCATGCCGTAGAAAAGCCAGAGCCCGAAGATGGTGTAGGTGAAGAGCTTGTCGAAGGCGTCGCGGCTGTTTCCGAAGATCAGGATCAGCACGCAGGAAAAAATAGCCTGCAACAGCAGTGCCTTGGCGGGCGTGCGGTGGAGGGGGTGGACCTGTGCCATGAAGCGGAAGAAGAGGCGGTCGCGGGCCATGGCGTAGGGAATGCGGGCGCCGCTGAGGATGGCGGCGTTGAGGGTGGCAAAGGTAGAGATGAGCGCGCCCAGGGTGATGATGATTCCGCCCCACTCGCCCAGGAAACTGCGGGCCATCTCCTGCGCCACGCGCTCGGTGCCCTGCACGGTTGCGAGCGGCAGGATGTAGAAGTAGGCGGCGTTGACGAAGAGATACACCAGCATCACACCCAGGGTGCCGAAAATGAGTGCGCGCGGGATGTTGCGCTCCGGGTCGCGCACTTCCTCGCCCACCATGGTCAGGTTGTTCCAGCCGTCGTAAGCCCACAACGCCGCCACCAGCGCCACCCCGAAGGCGCTGAAGGTGCCCACACCTTTGGGCGCGGCGAAGAAGGGCTCGAAGGCCGACGGGGCTGCGTGTCCGAGGACGAAGGCCAGCGCCGCCAGCGTCAGGATGATGGCTACTTTCATCACGGTGAACACGGTCTGCACCGCGCCGCCCAGGATGACGCCCAGGTAGTTGATGACGGTCAGGCCGATGATGGCGGAGAGCGAGATCACTTGCGCGCCGGTGAGCGACCAGGTGGCGAAACCCAGCGGCAGCCGCAGCATCTCCTCGTGCAGGGCGCTGAAGAAGTAGCCCAGGAAAAGCGCGAAGGCGGTGGCGATGGTGGCGATGGAGCCGGTCTTGCCGATGACGAACGCTTCCCACCCGTAGAGGTAGCCCCAGAGCGGCCCGTAGGCGCGCCGGAGGAAAACGTACTCGCCCCCCGCTTGCGGCATGGCCGCGCCCAACTCGGCGTAGCTCAGCGCGCCGGCCAGCGAGAGCAGACCGCCCACAATCCAGACCAGGAAGACCAGTCCGACCGAGTCCACTTGCCGCGCGATGGAGGAGGGGACGAGGAAAATTCCCGTGCCGATGATGGTGCCGGTCACGATGGAGCCGGCGCCCCAAATACCCAGTCCGCGGATCAGTTGCGGTTGTGTGCTCATGCGTCCTCCGGTGCGGGCCTGATGATACTAAGAAGCCAACCGACCAGAAAAGTTGCCAGCGTACCCACCAGCACGTACCAGGTCCAGGCCAGGTTGGTAAAGAACTTGACGTAGAGCAGCAAGACGAGCCCGGCCAACATCCCGGCGGCCGCTCCGGTGGGCGTGGCGCGCGGCACCAGGCGGCCGAGCAGGAAGAGTCCCAGCAGGGAGCCGTAGGTGATGGAGGCGATGGCTAGCCCGGCTTCCAGCACCGAGCCCCAACCGCGCGCTAGCATGGCCAGGGCAACCAGCACGCCGCCCCACGCCAGCGTCACCCAGCGCGAGCGTCGCAGCAGTTGCGCGGGACTAACGGTGCCGCTGCCGAAAAGACGGTGGAAGTCAACTACGGTGGAAGCCGCCAGTGAATTGAGGGTGGAGCTGGAAGTGGACATGGCGGCGGCCAGCACGCCCGCCACCATCAGCCCGCTGAGGCCGGTGGGCAGGTGCGTCACCATGAAGGTGGGGAAGATGCGGTCGGGGTTGTCGAACGCCACGCCCGGCTGCGTGCTGTTGAGTTGGTAGAAGACATAGAGCCAAACGCCGATCAACAGGAACAGGACGAACTGCCCGAAGACAATGAAACCACTGGCGATCAGCGCTCGGCGGCTTTCGCGCAGGTTGCGGGCGGCCAGCAGGCGCTGCACCATGAGCTGGTCGGTGCCGTGGCTGGCCATGCTGAGGAAGGTGCCGCCCAGCAGGCCCGCCCAGAAGGTGTAGGTTTTGTCCCAGGCGAAGGAGAAGTCCAGGAAGGTCAGCTTGTCCGCCGCCAGGCTTTGAACCAAGGCATAGGGGACCTGCTCGAGCAGCAGCCAGAGTGAAACCAGGCCGCCGCCAATGTAGATGAAGAACAGAACCACGTCGGTCCAGATAACGGCCTTCATCCCGCCCAGGAAGGTGAAGAGCAGCGTCAGGCTCATCACCACCAGTACGGCGGTGAGTTCGGCCACCCGCACCTGCCGGTCGGTGAAGAGGCCGATCACGCGCGGCAGCACCAGTTGCACCACGATGGCGATGGCCCACAGGCGCACCGCGTCGGCCAGCGCGCGCGTCACCAGGAAGAGCGCCGCCGCCAGCTGCCGCGTGACCTCCCCGAAGCGCCGCTCGATGTATTGGTAGGCGGTCAGAAGCTCCCCACGGAAATACTGCGGCAGCAGCAGGAAGCTGATCAGGAAGCGGGCAACGATGTAGCCCAGGGCAAGTTGCAGGAAGGCCATGTTCGAGCCGTAGGCCAGGGCGGGGATGCCGATGATGGTCAGGGTCGAAGTCTCGGTGGCGACGATCGAAAGCGAGATGGCCCACCAGGGCGTGGTGCGGCGGCCGAGGAAGTAGTCGTTGATGTCGTGCTGGTGTCGGCGGAAGTAAGCGCCCAGCAGGGTGACGCCGGCCAGGAAGGCAACAACGATAATCAGGTCGAGCCGGCCAAAACCCAAGCAGTCCCTCCCGTCGCCCGGCGCTTGAGATGCACGCGGAGTCTACTGGAAGCGCGGCACACAGGCAAGGTTGCATGAAGCGGCCAAGTGCTGTGCTATGCTAACCGGAAATTGCGATGGGTTTTTTTCTCGGCATTGACGGCGGCGGCAGCAAGACCGAGTGCGTGTTGGGGGACGCCTCGGGCGCGGTGCTGGCGCGCGCCGTCGGAGCCGGTGCCAACCTGCGCCGCACCGACGCTACTTCGCTGCGGCAGCTTCTCAGCGATTGTTTCCGGGAATTGCGCCGTTCCGCCAGCCTGCACGCGTTGGACTGCGATGTGGTCTGCGCGGGTTTCGCCGGTGCAGGACAACCGGAACCTCAACAGATGGCACGCGCGGTGTTGGCAGAACTGCTGCGCCCCCGCTGGCTCTACGTGCTGGGCGACATGGAAGTAGCGTTGGAGGCGGCTGTGGGCGGCGGCTGCGGCGTAGTGTTGCTGGCCGGCACCGGTTCGATTGCCTACGGCCGCAACGGCAAGGGAGAGGTGGCGCGGGCAGGAGGCGAAGGCCCGGCGGTGGGCGACGAAGGCAGCGGCTACGCTATCGGGCGCGCTGCCGTCGAGGCCGTTCTGCAGGCCGGAAAAGACCGCGCGCCAGAGACACGCTTGACCAAGCCCCTCTGCGACGCCCTGCGCGTTTCCCGTCCGGAAGAATTATCCCAGCGCATCTCGCCCGCCAATGCCGCCGAGTTGGCGGCGCTGCTTCCCGTGGTGGTTGAGGCGGCCAGAGCGGGTGACACCACCGCCCGAGAGATTTTGCGGCAGGCAGGGGAGGTACTGGCCGGGGTGGCGGTGAAGGTTTTGCAGCAGCTCGATCTTTTGATCGGGGATGTGCGGCTGGCAACTAGCGGCGGCGTCTTTGCGGCCAGCGAGGAAGTGTTCAACGGGGTGCGCACTGTTATCGCGCGGGTGGCGCCGCGCGTGGGTGTGGAGAGGCTGGTAGTGTCTCCGGCCGAAGGGGCCTTGCGGCTGGGCCAGCGGCTGTGGCTGGAGGAAAGCGCCGGGGGTCGTAAGTAGAAGCGATGGCCGACGTGGAAGAACGCGTCCAGCGAGCCGAGCGCGGCGGGGCGGACGAGATTGCCTTGCTGCTGCATGACCCGGCGCAAGAAGTGCTGGAAGCGCTGCTGCGGAATCCCTCGCTGAGCGAAGAGCACCTCTTGATTTTGCTCAGCCGCAAGAACCTCCCGGAGGAGTTACTGAAAGCCGTCGCCGGTCATCGGAAGCTGGCCGAGAGCCAGCGGGTGAAGGCGGCGCTGGTGCTCAACCCCAAGACGCCACGGCTGCTCTCACTCAAGTTGATGAAGTTCCTCTACCTGTTTGACCTAGTGCGGGTGAGCCTCCAGCCGGCGGTTCCGACGGAGATCAAGCGGCTGGCCGAAAACCAGGTCATCGGTCGGTTGAAGCAGTTGCCGTTGGGACAGCAGGTCAGCCTGGCGCGGCGCGCTTCGGCGCGGGTGGCAGCGGCGTTGTTGGGCCAGGGAAACCCGCCGGTGATTGCGCCCGTCCTGGACAATCCCTATCTGACCGAAGCGGCCGTGCTTTCGGTGCTGCGACGGGAGGAGCTGCCCGGCGCGGTCGTAGAGGTGCTGGCGCACCATCCCAAGTGGTCGCAGCGCTACGACGTTCGGGTGCAACTGGTGCGCCACCCGCTCACACCGCTGGCGGTGGCGTTGGGTTTCCTGCCCGCGCTCAAGCCGGAAGACCTGCGCGTGCTGGTGGAGGACAAGAGCATGAACCCAGCCCTGCGGGACTACCTGCGGGCTGAAGTGGATCGCCGCCTGCGCCGTCGCCACCCCTAAGGTTTTTGGGTGGGGCGGAGCAAGACTTCGCTGACAAAGCTCTGCGGCTCCTGTTCCAGCAGCCAACCCACCACCCGGGCCACGTCACCGGCTTGCAGCATTTTTTTCGGGTCCTTGCCCGCGTGGGGGGTGAATTCCGTGTGCACACTGCCCGGACAGATAACGCTGACGCGGATGTGGTAGCGGCGCAGGTCTTCCGCCATGCAGTAGGTCAGCCCTTGCAAGCCCCACTTGGAGGCGCAGTAGGCGCTGCCGCCCGCAAAGGCGTTCTTTCCCGCCAGCGAGCTGATGTTGACGATGTGGCCGCTCTGCTGCTGGATCATCTGCGGGATGACGGCCTTGGAGCAGTAGAAGACGCCGCGCAGGTTGGTGTTGAGTTGCCGGTCCCAGTCGGCCTCCGAGAGCCGGTGCACAGGAGCATAGACGCCCACCCCGGCGTTGTTCACCAGCACGTCCACCCGCCCGCCCCAATCCAGCAACTCTTGGAAGGCAGTTTCGACTTGGCGGGCCTCCTGTACGTCGCAGGCCAGGGCCCGCACGGCGGGAGCTGCGCCTTCGAGCTTGCGGGCGGCTTCCTGCAAGAGCTTTTGGTTGCGGGCCAGCAGGCCCAGACGATATCCGCGCCGTGCCAGCTCTGCCGCCACCTCGATGCCGATGCCGCGGCTGGCCCCGGTGACGATGGCGACCGGAGATGAATTTCCCGACGATGCGCTCATGGAATCCTCCTGTGCGCTGGAAGCGAATTTCCCAGGAAACATTTTGCCCCCAAGCGTCATCTTACCAGTGAGGAGGGCGTGTGCGGAGGGCCGCCGCGAGAGGAAACTAGCTCTTGCGCCCTGAGCGTGCGATGCCTATAATCGCCCGCTGTGCTGGGCGAAGAATCTCTCCCGGATGGTCTGGAAGCATATAGGAACGTAAGGAGGCAGGAACGAATGACACGGCAACCAACCCTTCTCTCCACCTTGGCGGTTGTAATTCTGTTGGCAGGAGGGGCCGGGCAGCTTTTTGCCCAGCAGGCCCCACCCTACGGGGTGGAGGAGTACAACGCCTACGTGGCCACCGCCCGCGCCCAGAATCCGGGCGAGCAGTTGCAGGCTATTGATTCTTTCCTGCTGAGGTATCCGCAATCGGTGTTGCGCGCGTTTGTCTATCCGACCCAGGCCCAGGCCGCCTTTGGGCTGAAGAATTACAATAAAGCGATGGAGGCCGTGGACGCCTTCTGGGGATTGGATCGTGCGCAGGTTACAGAGACGTACAGGCAGTCCAAGTACAACGACTCCCAGATCGAGAATTCTTATTTCAGCACCCTGATTTTGTTCACCTACAGCTTCCTGCAAACGGTGAGCAACGGCACCGCGCCGCCGGACGCATTGATGACCAGGGCCGCTGAGCGGGCCGGGGAGGGCCTGCGACTCCACGCACGCCTGTATGGCCCGGCCCAGCCGCCGGCCGATGCCGCAGCGCGGCAGCAATTCGAGCAGCAGAAACAGCAGCAGGAAGCCGCCTTCCACAGCGTGCTCTCGTTCGTCGCTTGGCGCGGCAAGGACTACACCCAGGCGGCGCGTGAGTACACCTACCTGGTGGAGAAGAACCCCAACCAGGCCGTGCCCAATTATCGGCTGGGATTGTCCCTGTTGCAGAAAAACTCGCCTGACTACTTGCATGGGTTCTGGCACGTGGCGCGGGCGATTGCGTTCAATGTGGGCCGCAAGGACGACGTAAAAGAGTTTCTGACTAACCGCGTGGCGGCTTACCAGCAGGTGGTGCCGTCCTGTATTGAGGGTGATGTGGCCGACATCATCACCCAGTCCACCCAGTCGGTGCATCCCCCGGCGGGCTGGTCGCTGGTGGGCGCCGACCAGGTGAATGCCGTCCGCCAAGACATGAGCGTCCGGCGCATCTTCGACGACTTGCAGGCCGGCGGTGAGGCCGGGCGCTTGATGTGGCTGGCCAGCTGCGGCACGGAAATTGGAGCGGACGAAAATGCCCAGCCGCAAATGGCGGTGTTGCTGGTGGAAATCGCCCAGTCGGAAGAGAATCAGGTGACCCTTAGGGTCGCCGCCGGCCAGGAGGCCGCTGACTCCAAGACCCCGAACATGGAATTAGTCTTGGACGATCCCGCCGCGGCGGACGGTCTGAAGGCGCAAGATGTGGTGCGGATTGCCGGCCAGTTGGACAGCTACCAGAGCGGACCGCCGTTTATCCTCCATCTTTCCAAGGGAAAGGTCACGAAAGCCGACGACATGGTGGAAGAAGAGTAGCTTACGAGTGTTTGGGGAGGCGTCCCGGCAAGGTGCCGCCGCTCCCTGAGAATGAGAATTCGGCTCCCTTTCGCCGTTGGCGAGAGGGAGCTTTTTCTTTTGCGCTCGGGCCGGGCGGATTTACCGGCGGCGATGGTTGCGGCTGAACTTGTAGAGATCCATCTTCCGGCTCAAGGTATTGCGGTGGATGCCCAGGACTTTGGCGGTGCGGAGTTGGTTTCCGCCGTGGCTGTCGAGAGTTTTTCGAATGAACCGCTTTTCAAACTCCTGCAACGCTTCGTTCAGAAGAATCCCGCGTCCCACCAATTGATTGACCAGAGCCTCGAGTTGGTCTCTCACGGTCGCCCCTCCCCTGAACCGCTTAGTGAATTTCGCCTTTCTGCTCCCCTCACAAATACTGCTAGCTAGGTTCCTGCTGCCGGCGCGGGCAGCTCCCGGCCCGTCAACCGCCGGTAAGCTTCGCGGTAGCGCTGACGGGTCGCCTCGATGATGTCCGGAGGTAAAGAAGGCGCCGGAGGCTGCTTGTTCCACCCGCTCTTCTCCAGGTAGTCTCGCACCAGTTGTTTGTCGAAAGGCGGCTGCGACCGGCCGGGCTGATACCCATCGGCGGCCCAGAAGCGCGAAGAGTCAGGGGTCAGCACCTCGTCCACCAGCAGTAAGCGTTGGCTGCCCTCCGACCCCACTTCGTGGCCGAATTCAAACTTGGTGTCGGCCAGCAGCAGGCCCCGGCTGCTGGTGTAGTCAGCCGCTTTCCGGAAGATGCCGAGTGAAAGGGAGCGCAGCTCTTCGGCCAGTGCGCCGCCCACTTGCTGCGCCATTTGGTCGAAGCTGATGTTTTGGTCGTGGCCGCTGGTGGCCTTGGTGGCCGGGGTGAAAATCGGCTCCGGCAACTGCTCGGACTCGCGCAGTCCCGCCGGCAGTTGCACGCCGCAGATGCGGCCCGTTTGGCGATACTCCTTCCAGCTTGAGCCTGCCAGGTAGCCGCGCACCACGCATTCAATCGGAACCACTTGTGCGCGCCGCACCAGCATCGCCCGGCCGTCCAGTTGCGCGCGGTGGCGGCGGGCCGCCGGCGGGAACTCGTCCACGGTGGCGGTCAGGAAGTGGGTGGGCACTAGGTCACGCAGAAATTCGAACCAGAACACGGAGAGCTGGGTCAGGACACGGCCCTTGTCGGGAATCCCGGAGAGAAGCACCACGTCAAAGGCGGAAATGCGGTCGCTGGCGACAATCAGCAGGCGGTCGCCCAGGGCATAGAGGTCGCGGACTTTGCCACGGGCGAACGGCTCGACGCCGGGCAACTCCGTCTTTAGCAATAAAGTGTGCAGTGTAGCTTCCACGGTTGTGAGGACGGCGGCATTCTAGTCAACCAGGGAGGAAAGTCAATGGAAAGGAAAAGCGAAGGGAAAAACTTTGCACACGCGCTCTGAAGCGCCCGGCTAGGCGGCTTGGTCGAAGCGCACCGAGACGATCTGCGAGACCGCGCGCTGCATGGTCACGCCGTAGAGCAGGGAGGCGACCTCCATGGTTTTCTTGCTGTGGGTAATCAGGATGAACTGCGTCTGCGCGGACATTTCGACCAGCAGGCGGGTGAAGCGCCCGATGTTGGTGTCGTCGAGCGGCGCATCCACTTCGTCCAGAATGCAGAACGGGCTGGGCGAGTAGCGGAAGATGGCAACCAGCAGCGCCAGCGCCGTCAGAGCTTTCTCGCCGCCTGAGAGCAGCAATACGTTTTGGAGGCGCTTGCCGGGGGGCTGGCAGATCAAATCCACTCCGCTGTCGCCGGGACTCTCCTCGTCGGTCAAGCGCAGCGTGGCCGAGCCGCCGCCGAAGAGCGTGCGGAAGGTTTCCGCAAAGTTCTGATTGATGATTGCAAAGGCCTGGTTGAAGCGCTGCTGGGAAACTTCATCAATTTCACTGATGGCGAGCCGGGTGTCCGCAATGGACGCCAGCAAGTCGTCGCGCTGCTTGGCCAGGAAGCTGTGGCGTTGCTCGCACTCTTGGAATTCCTCCAGCGCCATCATGTTGATGGGGCCGATGTTTTCCAGCTTGTGCTTGATTTCGTGGTCGCGGGTTTCCGCCTCGGCCAGCGCGGCGCCGATCAGGCGGTAATTGGTCTGGAGGCACAAATCCTCGCCGGTCAGACCGAATTCGCTTTGCACGGCGGTTTCAGCGTGCTCGCGCTCGGCCTGCTGGCGTGCTTGATTCACCTCCAGCGCGTGGCGCTGCTCGCGGGCAGTTTCCAGTTGCGTGCGTTGGTTGCGCACAGTCGCCTCGCGTTCCTGCAAGCGTTGGCGAAGCAGGTCGCGCTCGGCGTCGCGCTCCTGGCAACGGGTTTCCTGTGCCTGTTTTTCCAGCCGGCGTTGCTCCACTGCCTGCTCCAGGTGTTCGATTTCCTGCACTAATTCGGTTTGACGGGTTCGTAGGCGCGCTTCGGTTTCCTGCTGTTCCTGCTGGGCGGTGGCTAGGCGTTGGGTGGCCTCCTGCAAGCGAGCTTGCTCTGCGCGCACCGCTGTCAGGCGCTCCTCCAGCGCGGCCTGCCGCGGCCGCAGTTGCGCCAGTTGCGCGGCGGCCTGCTCGGCCTGTTCGCGGGTCGCTCGCGCCTCGGTTGTCCGGTTCTGGAAAGTTTCCTCCAGGCGGGCGAGTTGCTCATCGGCTGCTGCTGCCTGTTCCTGAAGCTCGCCCAGGCGGGCGGAGGAGTTGCGCCGTTGGTTTTCGCTGACAACGCATTCGGCTGCCAGCCGCGCCTCTTCCTCTTGCAGACGCGCCCGCTGCTTGCTGAGCGTGTCAAGTTGCTGCTCCAACTGGAAAAGTTTCTTCTCCCGGGCGAAGAGCGTCTGCCGGGCGGCGTCCCGGTCGCTTTCCAGCCTCCGGCGACGTTCTTGCTGTTCCGCCAGGGTGGACTCCGCCGAGCTGGCGAGCGGCTCGGCTTCCGTGCGCTCGCGAGTGGCCTGTTGCAGTTCGCGTTGCAGGGAGTGGGCGCCGTGGCCGTTGCGGGCGCCGCCTTGGACCAGACGGCCGTAGTAGCAGGTGCCGTCGGTGGAAAGGAAGAAGAAGTGCGGGTAGGCGCGGGCCAGCTCTTCGGCCGCCGCCGCCGAATTGACCAGGTAGGTGCGCGACAGCTTGGGCAGCACCCGCTTGGCTTCCTCCCCCAGGGGGCCGTTGATGCGCACGTGGTCGGCGAGGAGCCCAACCAGGGCGTCGCTGTGCGGGGGACGCGGAGTTTCCGGGAAGGGGGTGACGGGGTTCTGCCGGAAGGAATCCACCAGAAACGTGGCCTGGCCGGCGAGCTGCTGGCGGAGCAGGGAAACGCCGCTGCGCGCGGCATCGTAGGTTCCCACCACTACGTATTCCATTTCGTCGTGCAGGTAGTCTTCCAGCAGGGGCGCGTAATCGGGGTCGAACTCGGCGAAGTCGGCCACCACCCCCACGGCGCGAAACTCCGTTTGCTCAGAGCCGCCCTCGCCCCCCACCGCAGCTTGGCTGGCGGCGGGCGATGCCAGTAGCAGCTTCCGCACCGGCTCCGCAAAGGCGGTGCGGTGCTTGACCAGGTCGCCCAGCGCCTGCTCCTGCGCCGCCGCGGTCGTCAGCGACTCGCGCAAGCCTTCCAGGCGCTGCTGCTCGGCTTGGCACTCTTGCTGGCAGCGCGCCAGCTCGTCTTCGACCGAGGCCAGGCTTTCGCGTGCCTGTTTCTGCTCCGCTTGGGTTCGCTCCAGGGCCGTGCGGCAGCCGTTCTCTTCGGCGGCCAGGGCTTGTTCTTCCTGCTGGATGCGAGTGCGTTCCGCCCCAAAGCGTTGGATGCTCTGCGCGGAGGTTTCTGCGAATTGTTTGAGCTGGGCCAGCTCAGCCTGGGTGGCGTTCAGGGTGTCAACGTGAAGCGTTCTCTGCTGCTGGAGGTTCGGCAGTTCCGCTTCCAGAGCCAGAAGTTGTTCGCGCAGCGTTTCCACGGTCTGGTTGAGGCGTTGACCTTCTTCCTGCAGGACGGCCAACTCGGCTTCCAGCGCGACCCCGTGATCCCGGCTGCGCTCAGCCTCGGTCGCGGTGCAGGCGGCCTCGTCTGCCAGGGCCTGCTGTTCGCTTTCCATCCCTGACAGCCGTTGCCGGAGTTCCTCTTGCTGGCGGCGGGCGTCGGTCAGACGGGTTTGGGCGCGCTCCAGTTCCAGCAGTAGCTCGCCGGCACGGTTCTGCTCCTGGCGCAGCAGCGTCTCCAGTTCGTACTGGCGGGTCTGGTCGGTTTCCTGCTGCTGCTCCAGCTCCGCTAGTCCGGTTGCCGCCTCGGTGACGGTTGCGGTGTTGGCTTGGAGTTTTTGGGCCAGCGCGGTTTCTTCCCAGTGTAGGCGGTCGAGGCTGGTGGCCAGCAGCACGCGGCGGAGCTCGGCTTGTTCGGTCTTCAACGCCTGGTAGCGGCGAGCGCGTGCCGCCTGGCGCTTGAGCGAGTTGAGCTGTTTGGCCACTTCCTCCAGAATGTCGTTGACGCGCAGCAGGTTCTGCTGGGCCGATTGCAGCTTGGCTTCCGCCAGCCGGCGCTTGGTTTTGTATTTGGTTACGCCAGCGGCTTCTTCCAGCAGGACGCGCCGGTCCGCCGGGCGCGAGGAGAGGATGCGTTCGATGCGGCCCTGCTCGATGATGGCGTAGGACTCCGGCCCCAGCCCTGTCCCCATGAACAACTCCTGGATGTCACGCAGGCGGCAGTACTCCCCGTTCAGATAGTATTGGCTGGTGCCGTCCCGGTAGAGGCGCCGGGTCACAACCACTTCACCGGGCAGCAGCTTCAAGTGCAGGCGGTTGGTGCGCTTCTTTTCGGCTGGCTTTGAGTCCTCGCTGGTAGCCGCCTCGGCCTCGGCGGTCTGAGCCGGCGGCTCCTCTTCGGGTTGAGCGGCGTCGCTGGCCGCCGCGTCCAAAGCCGCGCTTTCGGGCGAGTCCGTGGAGGAGGGGTTCAGCCGCTCAGGGTCCACCAGCGTCAAGCTGACTTCCGCCAGATTCGTCGGCGGCCGGTCGGCGGTGCCATTGAAGATGCAGTCGGTCATGCGGCCGCTGCGCAGGGTTTTGGCGCTCTGCTCGCCTAGCACCCAGAGGATGGCGTCGGCGATGTTGGACTTGCCGCAGCCGTTGGGCCCCACCACCGCGACGATGCCGGTGCCGGGGAAGACAATGCTGGTGCGCTCCGCAAACGACTTGAAGCCGAAGATCTCTACCTTGCGCAGATGGAACAAACGCGCCTCCCTGTCACCAAATTCAGATGCAATCCGAGAGCGAGGAGGGTTATTCCCGGAGAACGTTTGGCAGGCCAAAATGGCTCCAGCCACAAGATGTAGGCGCTACGTTGCGGAACAGCGCAAATCCTAGCACAGCCCCAAGGGCTTGTAAAGAAAATGAGTGAAAAAGTGCGGCGCCTCTCTTGCGCTCTCCGGCCTGCCCCGCTTCTCATTTCCACCTCCACCACAGTCCGGAAGAGGTGCCTGTCTGCCCCGCCTACCCGCCACGGCGGGCAAGCCGCAGGCAGGCGCAGCAGGCCTCTGTGGCAAACCGGCTGCTACTCGTAGCGCAGGGCGACCAGGGGGTCCACCCTCGTGGCGCGGCGGGCGGGAAAGTAGCAAGCCAGCAGCGCTACTGCCGCCAGCAGCAACGCGACGCCCGCAAACGTCACCGGGTCGGTGGCGCTCACGCCGAATAGCAAACTCTCGAGGAAGCGCGTGAGCGCGAACGAAACTTCCAGTCCGACGCCCACGCCGATGAGCGTCAGCACCATTCCCTGCCCCACCACCAGCCGGAAGATGTCGCGCGGCTGCGCCCCCAACGCCATGCGGATGCCAATTTCGTGCGTCCGCTGGCTGACCGAATAGGAAATCACCCCGTAGATCCCAATTGCTGCCAGCACCAGCGCCACCGCGGCAAAAATGCCCAGCAGTAGCACGTTGAAGCGCGGCTGCGCGACTGATTCGGCGAGACGCTCCTCCATGGTGGCAACGTTGAACAGCGGCAGGCTGGGGTCGAGCGCGGCCACTTGATTGCGCACGGCAGCCTGCGCCACCACGGGGTCGCCCCCCGTCCGCACCGTCACAAACATAGTCGAGATGGGAAATTGCGCATGCGGGAAGTAGATTTGCTCCCGACCCTCGGTGTCCAGACCGTAGTTCTTGACGTGCCGCACCACACCCACCACCGTGCGCCACAGCGGCTCTCCGTCTGGGGTCTGGTTGACCGCCACTCGCTTGCCGATCGGATTCGGCTCCGCGGGCCAAGCGCGGCGGGCGAAGCTTTCATCCACCACAGTAACCAGCGGAGCTTCCGCGTGGTCCGACTCCTCCAGCAGGCGGCCCTTCAGCAGATTCATCCCCATCGCCCGGAAGTAGCCCGGAGTGGTATAGCGGTGGTCGCTCTCGAAATAACCGAACGGAAAGTGGGGCGAGTTGGGCGGCAGTTCCTCCACGAAGACACTCCCGGAGGAGTAAGCGCCACCTCCGATACCACCAGCAGGCCCCGCAACCGATGGTGCCCCGCTCCGGCCGCGCTGCGCCCTCCCTCCTTGAGCGTGTTGTGCAGATCGGGCCGCGAGGCGTGCAGCGCCGGAACCAATCCAAACAGCACTCCGGCAATGACCGAAACCAACAACGTAAAACCCAACACCCATTCATTTACGGCAATTTCATTCAAGCGCGGAAGACCGGCGGGGCTGAGCAGAACCAGTCCATCCGTTCCCCACATAGCCAGCAGCAAACCCCCGCTGCCGCCCAACAATGCCAGCAGCACGCTTTCGGTCAACAACTGCCGAACGATTCGCAAGCGCCCCGCACCCAGGGCCGCGCGGATGGCGACTTCTTTCTCGCGCACCGCCGCGCGCGCCAGCAACAGGTTGGCGACGTTGGTACAGGCAATCAGCAACACAAAGCCGACCGCTCCCAACAGCACCAGCAAAGCTGAGCGTACCTCGCCCACCTCCGACTCGTGCAAGGGAATCAAGTAGGTGTTCCAAGCGCGGTCGGGGCGATAGTAGTCGGGATAGTCCTGCTCCATCTGCTTGGCAATGTTGTGCATGTCGGCCGAGGCCTGCTCGAAGGTGACGCCGCTCTTGAGGCGCGCCAGCACCCGCAGGTAATGCGAGCCGCGCCCGTTCGGGTCGGCGGTGTCGATAGCGAGGGGCGTCCACAGGTCCACGGTGCCGTCAGGAAAAGTAAACCCCGACGGCATCACGCCGATGACGGTGTTGGGATTGTCGCTGAGGGAAACGGTTTCTCCGATGATGGCCGGGTCGCCACCGAAGCGCCGCTGCCAGAAGCCGTGCTCAAGGACGATCACCCGATCGTTCCCCGGCGTGTCCTCTTCGGGGGTGAAGGTGCGACCCAGGAAGGCGTCCACGCGCAGCAGGGGAAAGAAGTTGGCCGAAACGTTGGCAGCGGTCACCCGCAGGGGCTCGCCGCGGCCGGTGAGGTTGCCGCCGCCGCCGGAAAAGGCGGCCATGCCCTCGAAGCTCTGCTGGCGCTGCCGGTAGTCGATCAGCTCCGGCTCGGAGAACCAGAGTTGTGGCAGGCCCTCTTTGGTCAGTTCGTTCCAGACCATCACCAACCGCTCGGGCTCTTCGTAGGGCAAGGGCCGGAGGAGGACGGCGTTGACCACCGAGAAGATGGCGGTGTTGGCGCCGATGCCGAGCGCCAGCGTCAGCACCGCCACGGCGGTGAAGCCGGGGTTCCGCGCCAGCATCCGAAAACCGTAGCGCAGGTCCTGCCACAAGGTTTCCATTGTTTCACCGTCCTTCCCCGCTTTGAAGGGCGGGTGCAGAGCACCTCTTCCAAGCTGTCTTTTCTCTTAGGCCCCGGACGGGGCAAGCCCTTACTTGTTGCTCAGCCGACCTCCACTGCTTCGCCGGCCTTGGTTTCCTCCACGATGCGGCCGTCGAAAAGGTGGATGGCCCTCTCCGCGTGCTTGGCGTAGCGGGTGTCGTGGGTCACCATGCAGACGGTGGCGCCGTCCTGATGCAACTCGCGCAGCAGCTCCATCACCGCCTCGCCGTTCTTCGAGTCCAGGTTCCCGGTGGGCTCGTCCGCCAGCAGGATCAGCGGCCGCCCCACCAGCGCCCGCGCCACCGCTACCCGCTGTTGCTGACCGCCGGAAAGCTGGCTGGGCAAATGCTTGGCCCGGTGCCCCATGCCGACTTTGTCCAGCGCTTCACCCACTCGCTCCCGGCGCTCGGCCGCCGCCATGCCGCGATAGGTGAGCGGCAGCTCGACGTTCTCGAACACGCTCAGGTCGCCGATCAGGTTGAAGTTCTGGAAGATGAACCCGATCTCCTGGTTGCGGATGCGGGTGCGCTCCGCCAGCGAGAGCTCGGCCACCGGCTTCTCATTCAGCCAGTAACCCCCCTCGGTGGGCGAATCCAGCAGACCCAGCAACGAGAGCAGCGTGGACTTGCCGCAGCCCGAGGGGCCGGCAATAGCGACGTACTCGCCCTGCCGGAGCTCCAGGTGGATGCCAGCCAGCGCGTGCGTTTCCACCTCATCGGTGTAGAACACCTTGGTCAGGCCCTCGAGCCGAATCAAGGGTTGAGCGGATGCGTTCATCATTATTTTTTCCTCCGTCCTGCTTCTGGTGCGAAATCAATTCAACCGAATGCGGTCAAAAGCGTCCCAGGCGGACGTATCCGACAGAATCACCTGGTCGCCCACTTGCAAACCTTCCACAATCTCAAAGGTGGTCACCGAGCCGCGCCCCAGTTTCACCCGCACGCGCACGGCGGTCTTGCCATCCTCCAGCAGCTTGAACAGGCCCACCGTGCTGTTGGGCTGGCCGTAAGCCGGGCGGCCGAGGTAGAGCACGTCTTCCAAGCGCTCCAGCTCGATGGTGCCGTCCACGCTCAGGTTGGGTCGCGTGCCCCTCGGATATGGCCGCTCCAGCGAGACGTCCACCGTTACAGTACCGCCTTGCGCCGCCGGATCCACGCGCATGACGCGGCCCGCGACCACGCCGTTGCGAGTGTCGATGGAAACCGGCAGGCCAACCCGGATGTCCCGCGCCTGCGTCTCCGGAATCCGGAGCTCGGCCTTCAGTTGCCCCGGCACGGCCACCCGCGCGAGGTTGAAGCCGGGCGTAACCTGCTGTCCGACTTCCACCGGCAGTTGCTGCAAGATGCCTGCAATGCCGGCCCGCACCCGCAGCGCCTGCACCTGCCGACGGCGAAGGTTATAAAGAGCGCGGCGCTGCTCCACCTCCGCCTGCTTGGCCTCCAACTGAGCTTCGACTGACTTGGAGACGATGGCCAGGCGCTGCTGCTCAAGCTGGTGGCGCGTCGTCAGCGAATTGGCTCGGGCCGTGGACTGCCTGACAATCAATTCGGAAATCAGCCCCGCGTTGGCCAGCTCCTGGTCGCTCTCGGCCTGGAGCTTAGCCTGGATGTAATCCGACTCGATGGCGGCGGCGCCCGCCCGCTGGGTCATCGCCTGACTTTCAAGCTGGATGCGCAGGTTCGCGTACTCCGCTTCCGACCGCTTGAGGTCCATCTTCGCGGCCAGGGCAGTCTGCACCAGTTCGGGATTACTCAACTCGAGTATGACGGTGTCGGGCTGCACCTCCGCGCCGGGCAGCACCACGCGCCGTTCCACGCGGCCTTCGGTGACCGCGGGAATCCAGCGAATCTCCTCCGGCACCAGCGTGCCCGTGCCTCGCACCTGGCGAATCATCTCCCCTCGCTTTACCGTGTCCATCCAAACCGTGGCTCGCTCCACGCTGGGAGCGGCGGGTTCCAGACGAGAAAGTCCCAGGGTGATCAGCAAAACCACAACCAAGCCGCCGGTGCCGTAAATGATCCGGCGAATCCGCTTCTTGCGGCCTATACCCTTGCGCTGAATATCCATAGTCATCCTCCACAGAAAGATAGGCAAGCGCTGTTCCATCGTGGTCTGGAGTTCAACCCGCTGAATACACTTGGGTTAATAGCTGGGTGGCCGCCGTAGCGGGCGCGAAAGTGTCCGCTTCTGCGACCGAGCTGTCGCGGAACCGAACACCCATTTCCAACCGGCCGCAAGCACCGGACCCGGCAAAACCTTCTTCCTTCCAGAGCCGCTTCCTAGCCGAGAGTAAGGTTGCCGACACTTTGGCGGGAAGCCGTTTGGCCGCGAACCCCTCCAGAACTCCCACCGCCCCCGTCCACGACCGCTACGCGTCTCTCTTCTCGCTACCTCACATTATTCAATCATGGCTCTTTTCATTGCTCTGATTTCTCTTGCTTGTATCTTCGCCGTAGCTCCTCAGCCTTGGTTCTGATCTCAGTTAAATCCCGCCGCATTTCACTCCACCCATACCAAAGCGCATAGTCAGGGTTGGCGTGGAAGGTGCCTTGGAAAGCTCGCATGCGGTGTTCGAGGTGCATCACAAACAGCCTTTGCTCAATTGAAGTAGGGGCATCGTGAAAGGTGAGCAAGTCGGGAAACGCGTACGGATAATTCTCGGGCTTTTCCAGGACGCCGTCTTTGTACAGCCCCGCCACGATGCGGATGGCCTCGGCCAGCAGACGGTCCGTTTCCTGGATCATTTGGTCGCCTTTCTCCAACTCCGCCCGGGCAAAATTGGACGAATGGCACTGGTTGCAAGTTCTGAGCATCTTGTCGCGTTCCCTCTGCCAGTCTTCCTGGGTGAGGCGTATCACATCGGCCTGCTTGATCACCTCCAGCCGCGCGGTGGGGTTCCCTTCGGGATCCAACACGCCCAGTGCTTGCAGAATCGTGGTGCGGTCGGCCGCCCACTGCGTGTCCTCCGGCAGGGGCAGGCGCACCGCCAGGAAGCCCCACGCGGTGCGGACCTCATGGTTGCCCTCCTGCATGTGGCAGGTTTGGCAGGTGGGAGCGGCCACGGTTTCGGGGAGTATCCCGCTTTGCTTCAGCAGGTACCGCACTCCGTGTTTGGACCCTGAATACATCTCCCACTGCGGATGGTCGAATCCCATGTGGCAGGTCCGGCACGCTTGCGGCTGGCGGGCTTCTTGGACGGAAAAGAGATGCCGGGTGTGGCAGGCATCGCAAGAAGCGACGCCAAACCCCGCCCCCTGTGCCTTCAGCTCCCGAATCTCTTCCTCTGTCTTCAACCCGATCTTGTGGCAGCCGCCGCAGCCTTTCATCCCCTCGATCAAGACCATCGGCTGCCAGTGGGTGGTCGGCATGGCTTTCATTGCCGCCCAGGCCAAGGCGTGCTTTCCGGCCTTGAATTGCTCGACCTGGATGTCGTGGCAAGGGGCGCAGGTCTCTGGTGTGGGGATCTGCACCTGGGCCACATCCTCCGCCGACGTGTGCTGATCCCCGTGGCAGACCGAGCAATCAATCCCGCTCTGGCTGTGCTTGCTCAGTCGCCAGTCGGAAACAATACTGGGCGTGACTTTTTCGTGGCAACTCGCGCAATCCTGAGCTGCTGCCGGCAGAACAACGAACAAGGTCACCAGGAAACTGAGAAATGCTCTCGCGGCCATGGGCACACCTCCTACTCCAGGCTAAACCAACAGAGGCTTTGCCGGAGAGTAACGAAATCCCGCTCTCCCGGCAGAGCGGGGCTCCATAAACTCTTCAGTTGCTTCCCATTGTAAGCCCACCAGCGGCTTCCATCATAGCTTTCTTCATTCGGCCCGCTGGCCTACAATGTGCAGCTGGCCTTAGCCGCGCGAACGAGAAACGACCGATGATGGATTCCTTCGCCCACCTCCACCCGATTGCACAGGCTCTCCTGGCTACCTGCTTTACGTGGTTCCTGACCGCGCTCGGGGCCGCGGTGGTCTTCACGGCCAAAGACCTGAGCCGGAAGGTTCTGGACGGCTTGCTGGGCTTTGCCGCCGGAGTGATGATCGCCGCCAGCTACTGGTCTCTGCTGGCACCCGCCATCGAAATGTCAAAGGGAAACGACCTGCCGAAGTGGTTTCCGGCGGCAACCGGATTCCTGCTGGGAGGGATCTTCCTGCGCTTGGTGGACTGGATCCTGCCGCACCTTCACATCGGCTTCCCGCCCGAGGAAACCGAAGGAATCAAGACCGGATGGCGCGGAACCATCCTGATGATTTTTGCCATCACCATGCACAACATCCCTGAGGGGCTGGCGGTGGGAATAGCCTTCGGGGCGGTGGCCGCCGGCTTTCCCGCTGCCACCCTGCCGGCCGCCGTCGCGCTCACCATCGGGATCGGGATTCAGAATTTCCCCGAAGGACTGGCGGTCTCCATGCCGCTGCGGCGCGCGGGCATATCCCGCGGGAAGAGTTTCTGGTACGGGCAACTCTCCGGCGCGGTGGAGCCTCTGGCTGGCGTCATCGGCGCGGCTGCGGTTCTGGTCTTCCAGCCCCTGCTGCCCTACGCCCTGGGCTTTGCCGCCGGCGCCATGATTTTCGTGGTGGTAGAGCAGGCGGTGCCGGAGTCCCAGCGGGGCGGGCACACCGACCTGGCGACGCTGGGCGCGATGCTGGGCTTCACGGTGATGATGATTCTGGACGTGGCCTTCGGATAATTCAGAGACTCATGCGTCTCATGCACCAATACAGCGGCTTGTGCGCGTCGTCATACGACCTTCTGCTTCCGGAGGAGGAGATTGAGGACACCGGCTTCTTCCGCAACGCCATTGAAGAAAACGGGCAACCGGCCCTCGAGATTGGCTGCGGAACGGGTCGCTTGATTCTAAAGTTTCTCGAGGATGGGTTAGACGTTGAAGGTGTGGATTCCTCTGGTGAGATGCTCGCAATCCTCCAGCGCAAAGCAAAGGAACGCGGGCTAAAAGCCTGTACGCATGAACAGTTGATGCAGTCGCTGGATTTGTCGCGGCGCTACCGGACGATCTACGTACCGGTTGCATCGTTCATGCTGGTTCCACAGCTCGACCAAGCGGCCCGTGCCCTAAGCAGATTCCACCATCACCTGGAGTCGGGCGGGAAAGTGATGATCCCGTTAATTCTCCCCTGGAAAGAGGATATTGCCACTAGTGCCGCCCCGGCGGGAAAATGGCGCTTGAGGCGTGAAAGCAATCAGCAAGAAGACAATCAAACCGTTCGCTGTTGGGAGCTTGCTACCTACGATTTCCAACAGCAACTGAAGTTGTCCCAGCTCCGCTTTGAAGTAATAAGCGATGGGCAAATACGCGCCACCGAAGAACGCCAATTTTCCTTGCGGTGGTACACCCAAGAGCAGTTTGCGAGTATGTTGCGACAGGCTGGGTTCTGCGACATCCATGCTGTCCGCGATTACAGTCTTCAACCCGCCCAACCTGATGACGCATCATTCAGTTTCATCGCCACAAAGCCATAGGCCAAGCGCCCTTTCCCGTGAAGTCTTAAGACTGAACTCTGCTGCCGCGCAAACGGGCATCCGCGGGAAACTACTGGTTGCTCCCCGGCGCGACCGGCACCGAAGCCTGCGGATCGTTCGCCAGCAGGAACTTCCGGCTCAGCCCGCGGTACACTTTGCCGGCGACCTCGGCGGCTTTCCCGCCGCTGAAGCTGCGCCCGCCCCGCAGCAGCACCACCACCGCCACTCGCTTGCCGGTGGGCAGCTCGCCGTAGGAAGCGAACCAACCCAGCTTGGCCCGCTCGCCCGCGCAGGTTCCGGTCTTGCCCAGGATGCGCTCGTCGCCCTCCGCGCTCGAGCGCGCGGTGCCGAAAATGACCGCTGCCTGCAATCCCGCGCGCAGCTCCGGCAGCCAGCGCTGAATGGGCAGGTGCCGCTTGACCCGCGGCTTGAAGCGGCCCCCTTGCTCTTTCGGACGCGGAACCTGAAGGTAGTAGAGCGTGCCGCCGTTGGCAAAGGCCGCCATCATGGCGGCCAGTTGCAGCGGCGTGGCTTTGACCTCTTCGCCGAAGCTGGAGAGCCGTCCTACGCCGCCCTTGGCCGGCGGCTGGGCAGGAAACGCGCCCGGATACTCGTCCTCCATCAGGTAGCCGGCCCGCTCGCCGAAACCCAGCCGGCGCGCGTAGGCCGAAACCTTCTCGAAGCCCAGGCGCTTGCCCAAAACTTCAAAGAAGCGGTTGTTGGAATAGGCCAGCGCTTCGGTGAGGTTGATGGACTGATAGGCTGACACCCGCAGCAGCGTGTCGCCCGTAATCAGCCCTTCCTCCAGCGCGCCCAACGCCACCGCCAGCTTGATGGTCGAGCAAGGCTTGAAGCCGGCTGAGAACGCCAGCGGCTGGTTCACCACCGTAAGCATGCGCCCGGTCTCGGCCTCCACCACCACCACGCTGCCGTTGGTGCGCCCCAGCGCCTGCACGGCCACCGCCCGCACCGCCGGGTCTTCCCCCTCCATACGATCCTTTCTGGTGGGGTTCACATAGCTGGGAACGCTGAACCGCACCCGGCGACGCCGGCGGCGGGAAGAAGTCTTCTTTTGGCTCTGCGCTGCGGCCGCAACCAAGAGCGGCTGGCCCCGACCACGGCGGGGCTGGCCGGCGGCCTCCTGCGCCGGCAGCGGCGCGCTTCCCGCCAACAAACCGATCAGCAAGCAGAGAAGCAGAAAGTCACCGCACCGCCGCCGTTGTCTCCCCTGCATGACTCGAAATACCCTACGCCCTCAATAGTTCACCGCCAGCGGTGCCGCCCCGGAAAGCACATTGATTCTAGGAAAGCCCCCCAACCTACACAAGGTCTATTTGAAAGACTGGGGCGGGAGCTCAGCCGAACTTGGCCTGGACCTTGGCGGGCTTCTCTTCCTTGGCGGCCTCTCCGGATTGCTCGGGCAGCGGGAGTCCCAATTTCTCGCGCAAGGCGCGGTCCAGCTTCTGGCACGCGTCCGGGTTGTCGCGCAGGAAGAGGCGCGCGTTCTCCCGCCCCTGGCCGATGCGCTCGCCGTTGTAGCTGAACCAGGAGCCGGACTTCTCCAGCAGACCGTGGAGCACGCCCAGGTCGAGCAGGTCGGTCTCGCGCGAAATCCCTTCGCCGAAAATCAAGTCGAACTCCGTTTGCCGGAAGGGAGCGGCCAGCTTGTTCTTCACCACCTTGGCGCGCGTGTGGTTGCCGATGACGCGGTCGCCGTCCTTGATGGCCGCCACCCGGCGGATGTCCACCCGCACGTCGGCGTAGAACCGCAGCGCCCGTCCGCCCGGCGTGGTCTC
Source organism: Acidobacteriota bacterium (assembly GCA_022571295.1). GTDB lineage: Bacteria > Acidobacteriota > Terriglobia > Acidiferrales > 2-02-FULL-67-57 > JACZYA01. The sequence continues at coordinate 39,477 of JACZYA010000002.1, forward strand.
CGGGTTGCCGAACATCACTCCGATCTTCATCCGTAGTTGGTTGATGAAAATCAGGCAGGTCTGCGACTTGCTGACCAGCGCCTTCAGCTTCCGCATCGCCTGCGACATCAGCCGCGCTTGCAAGCCCATTTGCGGGTCGCCCATGTCGCCTTCCAGCTCCTGCTTCGGCACCAGCGCCGCCACCGAGTCCACCACCACCACGTCCACTGCGCTGGACTGAATCAGCGTCTGCGCAATCTCCAACGCCTCGTCGCCGCTGTTGGGCTGCGACACCAGCAGGTTGTCCACATCCACGCCCAGCTTGCGCGCGTAGACAGCATCCAGGGCGTGCTCGGCATCGATGAACGCCGCCATCCCGCCCTTCTTCTGCGCTTCGGCAATCACGTGCAGCGCCAGCGTGGTCTTGCCGCCCGCCTCCGGACCGAAAATCTCTATTACGCGCCCGCGCGGCATGCCACCCACGCCCAGCGCCGCATCCAACGACAGGCAGCCGGTGGAAATCACTGTCACAGGAACCAGCGCAGATCGCTCCCCCAAACGCATGATGGACCCTTTGCCGAAGTCCTTTTCAATTTGCGCAATCGCCAAATCCAGGTTCCGCTTTCGCTCATCCGCCATCGTTTTGCCCTCGTTTAGGATTCAATTTGCGGAGTGTCGTCCTCCGCATCCAACGCTTCGCTCATTTCTTCTTCCATCTGCTCCAGCAGCGTCCGCGCTTGCTGCTCGTCTTTCTTGCTCACCCACAAACCGATTTCTCCCAGCACGCCCGCCGGCAGCACTCCCAGGTCGCGATTGGAGAAGCATTCGATCCCGCGATCCAGCAGAACCTGTTCCATCATCTTGGCCTGCAACAGGTTCAGCCCTGCCCAGACCCGCACCGTCTTTTCCTCGCGCTCCATCGTTCTCTTCTACCGCGCCTGCCACAGCAGAAGCAAGAGGGCCACGTTCACGACGTGGCTGAGCAGTCACAACCCGCACCAACTCTTCAGCCGCGCCACCAACGCCCAGATCAAATACGGCGCCAGCAGCACGCTCGCCGCCGCCAATCCCAGCGTCAGCAACCACAACCACTCCGGCAGCCGCCCCGCCAGCGCCAGCAGCGCCGCCGTTCCGGCCAGAAGATAAAACCCCACTCCCAGCAGCGCATTGGGCACGCCCAACAGGCGCGCGTAGGGCGTGCGCAGGATCGTTACGCAGGCCTGCTCCTCCCGGCGACAGAATACTGTTGGAACCCCCCGCGCTGCCACGCGCTCAAAATAAATCAGAGTGAAGTAAAGGGAGATGGCGCACCCTGCCACCGCCAACCCCAACAACCACCACCACAGTGTCAATCGAACCTACCTGGCCGTGCGAAACGGCTGCTGCGGAGCCTAACGCCGCAGAAAAGTTGCGGGCCTAGCGTTCCACCGCCAGGGCGACAGCATTGCCTCCGCCCAAGCACAACGCGGCCACGCCGCGCTTGGCGTCGCGCGCCCGCATCTCGTGCAACAGCGTCACCAGCAAGCGCGCCCCGGTGGCGCCAATGGGATGCCCCAAAGCGACCGCCCCGCCGTTCACATTCACCTTTGCCGGGTCCAAGCCCAGCTTGCGGGTCACGGCCAGCGCCGCCACGGCAAACGCTTCGTTCAACTCGATCAGCTCCACGTCCTCTTTCTTCCACCCGATTTTCTTCAGCAACTTCTCGAAGGCTTCCACCGGCGCCATCATCACCCACTTGGGCTCCACGCCGCTCACCGCCTGGCCCACGATGCGCGCCATCGGCTCCCGCCCGTTCTTCTGCGCCCACTCCTCCGAAGTCACCACCAGCGCCGCCGCCCCGTCGTTTGTCCCCGGCGCGTTCCCGGCCGTGACCGTACCGTCCTTCTTGAAGGCCGGCCGCAGCCGCGCCAGCTTTTCCACTGAAGTATCCGCGCGCGGGCCCTCGTCCTTCTTGAACACAATCGGGTCGCCTTTCCTCTGCGGAATCTCCACCGGCAGGATTTGCGACTCGAACCGGCACTCCTGGGCCGCCGCCACCGCCCTGCGATGGCTCTCCACCGCAAACCGGTCCTGCTCCTCCCGGCTGATTTTATATTTCTCCGCCACCAACTCGCCGGTGTGCCCCATGTGAAAGTCCTCGTAGACGTCCCACAGCCCGTCGCCGATCATCGAGTCTACTACCTGCCCGTGCCCGAGCCGGTAGCCCTGGCGCGCCTTGGGCAGCAGGTAAGGACAGTTCGTCATGGACTCCATCCCGCCGGCGACGAACACCTCGCCGTTCTCGCTCGCGATGGCCTGCGCCGCCAGCGCCACCGCTTTCAGGCCCGAGCCGCACACCTTATTAATGGTCATCGCCGCTACCTGCGGCCGCAGCCCGCCGCGCAGCCCCGCCTGCCGCGCCGGGTTCTGCCCCAGCCCGGCCTGCACCACGTTGCCCATGATGATCTCTTCCACCCGTTCCGGCTCCACCCCCGCGCGCGCCACCGCTTCCTTCACCACCAACGCCCCCAACTCGGTGGCGGCAAACGGCGTCAGCGCCCCCTGGAACTTTCCAATCGGAGTGCGGACAGCGCTCAGAATCACTGCCTGTTTCACGCTTCTCTCCCAGGAACTCCCGTAACCTCTTTAGTTTGCAGCCAAACGCGCTATCTGCGAACCAACTAACGGGGGAGGGGAGTATGCCCTCCGATCCCCTCTTTAACTCACTTAGCGGAAATAACTTAACCGCAAGAAACTAGTTTCCATTTCATGCTTTTTTCGTGCTTCTGCTGGGACAACTCGTGGGCAAGATCCCATGCCTCTCCTCGCCTCCTCCTTCCCCTGAAAACGATTATAGGTTTCGCCCTCCGCCCGGTCAAGGAACCCCGCCTCCCGCGGCGTCGCTTTAGCTCAGTGTCATCCTGAGCGAAGCGAAGGATCTGTTTTGCCTGCCTACCGCTTGCCCACCGCCCGCCTGCCGGTCGGGCAGGTGGCGGGCAGGCAGGCGGTGTTCATCCCCCCGCGTTTAAGAGACGAGAAGCTGTTGCATAACCTCCGTATGGCGGGTCAGGGCTTCAGCCCTGACATCCAAGGGCCAGGAAAAACAGGGGCTTTAGCCCCTGAGGTTCCACCGGGAGCGGTTATGCAACAAGCTCCAGTCCGGAAGAAGTGCTCTGCACCCGCGCGCGCCACCCGCCAAGTGCAAGCCTGTGGCACCCACCCCGGGGAATTTGTCTTGCCGCCGTGCTAAGATAACCCGCACCACGGAATGGCTACCGCCAAAACAGTCATTAACCTCAACTCCGCCCAGCGCGCTGCCGTCGAACACCTGCACGGCCCCGTGCTGGTCATCGCCGGCGCCGGCACCGGCAAGACCCGCGTAATTGTCGAGCGCATCGCCTACCTGCTCGACACCATCCCCGACCTCGACGGCGAAAACATCCTCGCCATCACCTTCACCCAAAAAGCCGCCGCCCAAATGGCCGCCCGCATCCGCGACCGCGGTGACCAGCGCGCCCAGCGCGTCGGCGTCTTCACTTTCCACGGTTTCTGCTACGAGCTTCTCCGCGGCCACGACCAGGCGGTGAAAATCCTCGAAGACGTGGACTACTGGATTTTCCTGCGCCGCCGCCTCGACCAGCTCGGCCTCGACATCTTCAAGAAACTTTCCGAGCCCGGCCGCTTCCTGAACGCCTTCCGCGATTTCTTCTCCCGCTGCCAGGACGAGTTGGTCAGCCCCGACGACTACAAGCGCTACGTCGCCGGCCTCGCCGCCACCTTCGAGCGCGAAAAAAATCAGTTGCCCGAAGACGAACGCGCCGAGCAAGAAGACGAACTCCGCCGCCAGCAAGAAATCGCCGGCGCCTACGCCGCCGCCGAACGCCTCCTGCGCGAAGCCAAGCGCACCACCTTCGGCGGCTCTCTGCTCTCCGCCGTGCAACTGCTGCAATCCTCGCCCGACCTGCTGGCCAGCTACCGGAACCGCTTGCGTTACATCCTGGTGGACGAATTTCAGGACGTCAACATCGCCCAGATTACTCTGCTCGAACTTCTCGCCGACACCCATCGCAACCTGATGGCGGTGGGCGACGACGACCAGGCCATCTACCGCTTCCGCGGCGCCTCCTACGCCAGCTTCCGCAAATTCGGCCAGCTCTATCCCGACTACCGCCGCATTACCCTCACCCAAAATTACCGCTCCACCTCGCGCATCCTCCGCGTCGCCACCCAGCTCATCGCGCAGAACGGCCCCGCCCGCTTCGATCCGTACAAAAAAATCCTCGCCACCGAACCGCCGGGCCAGAAGGTGCGCTTGGCTGAGTTGGAAGATTCCTCGGAGGAAGCCGCCTACGTCCGCAGCCAGATCGAGCGTCGCCACAAAGAAACTGGAAGCTACCGCGCCTGCGCCGTCCTTTACCGCGCCCACCTTCACCGCACCGCGCTCATTGAAGAGCTGGCCCGCGCCGGCATCCCTTTTGTCATCCGCGGACTCTCCGTCCTCCCCAACGCTCTGGTCCGCGATCTGCTTGCCTACCTGCGCGTGCTGCACTCACCGCGCGACAACATCAGCCTGGCGCGGCTGCTGGCCATCCCGGCTTGGGGATTGGAACCGGAGGCGCTCCTCGACCTCATCGCGCGCGCCCACCGCAACCGCTCCACCCTGGCGGAAGCGATTGAAAGTCTCCACCCGCGGGTTCGCGACCAGCAAACTCGTCTGGGCCACCTGCTCCGCCTGCTCGCCGACCTGCGCGCCCGCGCCTCCGCCGTCAACCTGACCAAACTGTTCGACCAATTGCTGGAACGCCTCGAGCTTCGCCTGTTGCCGTCTGACCCCGACAGCCCCTACCTCGAAACCTTTGCCGCCTTCCTCCACCAGTGGGAAAACGAGAAAAGCGAAACCAAGCGCCTGGCCGAATTCATCGAGTACTTCGACTACTTCGCCGAAGCTGGCGGCAGCATCTCGCTGCCAACAGAGACCGACCACCCCGACGCCGTCCAGCTCATGACCGTGCACTCCGCCAAGGGACTGGAGTTCAATTCCGTCTTCGTCCTGCGCCTCAACCAAAACGACTTTCCCACCAAGCGCCGCCGCCCCCTCTTCGTCTTTCCCGATGCGCTGATGAAGGAAGCGCTCCCCCCGGGCGACTTCCACATCCAGGAAGAGCGGCGCCTTTGCTACGTCGCCCTCACCCGCGCCCGCCGGCAGCTCACCCTCACCACCCTCACCGGCGGCCGCAAGCGGCCCTCTGTTTTCCTGGACGATATCCTTCGAGACCAGCAGGTCGGGCGCCACGTCGAGCAGGTCGCGCCGGCCCCGGCGCCTGCCGACAGCGCAGAAGCGGATACAACGGCTGCATCTCGCACCCCGCCCCAGGCGCCGCTTTTCGCCGGCCGCCCGGCCGGCGCCGGTTACTCCCGCATCGCCCACTGGGCCGCCAGCGTCCCCGGCCCGGCGCCCGCCGAACCGCTGGCCCTCAGCCACTCCGCCATCGAAACCTACAAGAGGTGCCCCCTGAAATACAAATTTGCCCACCACTGGCAGCTTCCCGGCGCCGCCAACCCAGCCATGGTTTTCGGCCAGATCATGCACCGCAGCGTGGTGGAATTTTTCCGGGCCCGCCAGCGCCAGCCGGCCTTGCCGCTCGAGGAGCTGCAACACATCTACGACCAACAGTGGCGGCAAACCCACTGGCCCTTCCGCGACGCCTACCAGCAGGAAGGCTACCGCAGCGCCGGCTGGCAACAACTACAAACTTTCTACCAGCGCCACGCCACTCAAACCGTGCCCGTGCTCGAATTGGAGAAGACGTTCCACTGGCAGTGGGAAGGCGTGACCCTCACCGGGCGAATCGATCAAATCAACCAAATCGGAAAACGCAAGGTGGAAATCATCGAATACAAAACCGGAGAACGGCGGCTCCCCGCAAAGGTTGAAGACAGCCTGCAACTTGCTCTCTATGCCTTAGCGGCCCAGCACCACTTGCAGTTGGTTCCCGAACGCCTAACCGTTTATAACCTCACCGCGAACGAATCCATCAGTTTCGCTCCAGCGGAAAAGAACTCCGTGCGCGCGCTCGACACCGTGCGCGATGTGGCCGCCCGCATTCGGGCACAGGAATTTCCCGCCCGCCCAGGTTTTCACTGCCGCTACTGCGACTACCGGCCTCTCTGCCCCGCCCACGAGCAGCACATCAACCCTGCGCCCCGTCCACCCGCCGCCGACAATCCAGCGGAAGAAACCAAATAGAAAAAATAAACGGACAAAAAAAGAAAAACGAAAGGGAGCTCGTTGCCGAGCTCCCTTTCGTGGTGTTTCTGTTGACCAGAAGTTCGAAGTTACCTCTTCTTTCTCTTCGCCTTCTTCTTGGTCGTCTTCTTCTTTGCTGCCTTCTTTTTCTTCTTCGCGCACTTAGCCATATCTACTTTCCTCTCTCGTAATTGAGAATTGTTTGCAGTTGAGCATGAACTGCCACCGAACTTTGCGCGACTGCAAACATTATGCGCATGTATAAAGTCCATCACCATCAATGTCAAGCAAAAAGTCAGAAAACTTTCCTGAATTATTTTTGCCGAGCGAGGAAAAATTTCGGGAAACATTCTTACTCGGTGGGAATTCCTGCAAAGTATCCGTCATACGTCAGCAAGGTGACACCGGGACGACGAACGCGCACTCGATGCACCGAAAACTTTAGAAATCCCACACCGGCACAACCATCCACCCCAAAGCGCGCAACGCAGCGCGCACCCGACTGCGGTTGCGAGAACATTCGGGCATGCGACGCGAACAAGTGTGGAACCCGTACAACACAAATTTATCCTCGGGACCGAAGGCCCCGGGGAGCACCGGAATACTTTCCGCACCGCCGCCCACCTTTTGCCACGGTTTGTGCATCAAACTTTCCGGACGATTGATAGCCATGCGCGCTCACGACCCGTTTATACTGGAAGCCATGAAAGCTCTCAAACAAACCCGAACCGCGCGACCGGCGGCTGCGCTGGCCGGACTGCTGCTGCTGGCGGGCGGATTGAACCACGCAGCCAGCCAACAACCACCACCACCTACGGCCTCGGAGACATTGCGGGTGGACGTACGGGTCGTCAACGTGTACTGCACCGTGAAAACCAAAAAAGGCGCGCTGATCACCGATCTCGAAACCAGCGATTTTGAAATTCGCGAAGACGGAAAGAAGCAGGAACTCCGCTACTTCGTGCGCGAAACCGATCGGCCGTTGACCCTCGCCCTGCTGCTGGACACCAGCATCAGCCAAAAGGCTGTCCTCCCAATTGAAATTGAGACCGCCGCCCAGTTCTTCCGCCAGGTGCTGCGCCCTGTCGACCTGGCCCTGCTGATGTCTTTCGACGTCAACGTGGATCTCCTGCATGACTTCACCTCTGACGTGGAGCAGTTGCAGGAATCCCTCCAGCTCGCCCGCATCAATTCTCCCGTTGACCTCGGCCCCTTCCCGCGCACCCGGACGGCCGGCACGCGCCTGTACGACGCCATCTATTTGGCTTCCCGGGAAAAGTTAGGCCCGGAAGTCGGCCGCAAAGCCATCATCCTGGTCACCGACGGCTTCGATTCCGGCAGCTCCAAAAAGGAGAAAGAGGCCCTCGAAGCCGCCCACCGCGGCGAGATTATCCTCTACGCCATCGGTGTGGCCGACCCCCATTTCTACCAATCCCGTGGCGGCACTCTCATCGGGGCGAGTGTGTTGAAAAAATTGGCCCGCGAAACCGGCGGCCTCGCGGTCTTTCCCCGAAACCCCGAGCAACTGCGAAGAGCCTTTGAACAAATCGCCACCGAGCTCCGCAGCCAATACATCCTCGGATACACGCCCACCAATCGCGCGTACGACGGGCGCTTCCGCAAGATTGAAGTCAAAGTGAAACGAAAAGGATTGAAGGTGCAAGCTCGCCGGGGCTACTACGCTCCCACCCGCTGAAACTCTTCTCCCCCGCGTGCCGCCTTGTTGGCCGCACTCCTACCACTCAAGCAAGAAAGAGGACGCTGGCGCTCAGTTGCCGGAAGGCGAAGGGGAGGCCGCCGCTTCCACGGGACTCGCGTAGTAGCCGGGCCGATGATGCACGTTCAGCTTCTTGCGCCGGGTCTTGATTTCGATCCGGCGGAAACTGCCGTCGCGCACTCGGTTGGTGGGAGTATAAGCGATGGTGTACTGGTTGCGGAGCTCAGTGGAGATGCGCTGGAAGGAGCGCCCGACGTCGATGGTGTTGAAGGGACAATAGGAAATTCCGCCCGTCGCTTTGGCGAAACGCCTCAGGGTCTTGTCGCCCTGGCCGCCCATAACACTGCACGGATTTTGCAGCTCCATGGATTTCCCACTGTACTGAATCGGCGGCGCGCTGGTGCTGACGGTGAAGATGGTCACATCGTGCCGCCGCGCCATCTCCAACGCCTCCTCCCGACTCACGTAGCTGGAGGTGTCGTCGCCGTCGCTCAGCACGATCAACATCTTGCGGAAATTGTCCCCGGAGCCGTTCGCCATCTTCATCTTGGCCGCCAAATAGACGGCATCGTAGAGCGACGTGCCGCCGCCGGCGCGCAAACTGCGAATCGCCTCGGCCAGGTCAATGGGATCGTCCGTCAAGTCTTGGATCATCACCGGTTCGGCGTCGAAGCCAATCACGAACGCCTGGTCGGTTTTCGGGCGCAGCACCGTGTGCAAAAAATCAATGGCAGCTTCCTGCTCGAACTGAAACCGGGGACGCACGCTGTTGCTGGTGTCAATCAGCATCCCGATGCGCAACGGCAGGTTGGTTTCGCTGGAAAAATATTTGATTTCCTGTTTCTCGCCGTTCTCGAACACCGTGAAGTCGTCGGGCCCCAACCCGATGGTGTGGCGGCCGCGCCGATTGGTCACGCTGAAAACTATGTTCACCAGATCAACTTCCACCCGAATCGGCGGGGCCTGCTGCGGAGGCGGTGGCGGCTGTTGCTCCTGTGCCCGAGCGCACATAAGCCCCCCCGCCACCAGGAAACACAGGACGATGATGTTGGTTTGTTTCATCTCCCCCCTGACCTAATTATAGGAACCACGCCCCTTGGGGTCAACCAACTTCCGGCGGCTCCAATCCCAGCCACCGCAGCAACTCCCGCAACTCTTCGGGAAGCGGCGCTTTCACTTCCACCAGCGCATCGCTGCGCGGATGACGAAAACGGATGCGTTGCGCATGCAAGAAGTTTCGATTCAGGGTCGGGCGGGAACGGTTGCCTCGGCGCAGCATCCGCGGTGCGCCGTAGAGTGTGTCGCCCACCACCGGATGACCCACAGAAGAGAAATGCACCCGCACCTGATGGGTGCGTCCCGTGTGCAGCAACGCTTCGACCAGCGTGAATCCGGAAGCGCTCGTCAACACCCGATACTCGGTTTCCGCTGCGCGCCCTTCCTGCCGCCGGGTGGTCATGCGCGTGCGGTGCACGCGGTCGCGCGCCACCCGCAAGCGAATCACGTCGTGCGCCCGTGGCAGGCGGCCATGCACCAGCGCCAAGTATCTCTTGTCCACCTGCCGCCGGCTGAACTGCTCCGCCAGCCGCCGGTGAGCCTCGTCGTTCTTGGCCACCAACAACACCCCGGAGGTGGCTTTGTCCAACCGATGCACGATGCCCGGCCGCAACGGCCCGCCCACCGAAGACAACCGGCCGAAGTGGTGCAGCAACGCATTCACCAGCGTGCCCCGGTGAACGCCCGCGCCCGCGTGTACCACCATGCCGGCTGGTTTATCAATCGCCACCAGGTCGTCGTCTTCATAGAGCACCGCCAGGGGAATCGCTTCCGGCACCGCCTCCAACGGCGGACGCTCGACAACTTCCACTGCCACCGTCTCCCCTCCGCGCAACCGCACGCTGGGCCGCGCCGCCTGTGCGTCGTTCACACTTACCCGCCCTTCGCGGATCAACTCTTGGATGCGGGTTCGGCTGGCGGTGGGAAGATGGGCGGCCAGGTAGGTGTCCAGACGCTGGCCGCGCACCTCCGGCGGCACGGCAAACCGCCGGACTTCGGTCGTCATGGCTGAACCGAAAGGCTGGAACGGCGCTGCCGCCACCAGTACAGCACACCCACGATAAACAAAGCCACGCTCAGCATCTGGGGAGAGGACACCGTGCTCTCAAAGAAGAACGGGCCGCGGGGGTCGTCGCGGTAGAACTCCAAAAAGAACCGCGCGGCCGGATAGAGCAGCAGGAAAGCGGCAAAAATCTGTCCGGGAAAACTTCGCCGACGCCAGAGCAGGAGCAGCGCGCCAAAAATGAGCAGAGAGAGAGCCGATTCGTAAAGCTGCGTGGGATGCAGCGCAATTCCCAGCGGCACTCCCACAATCTGGGCACTGTAGGGATTGTTAAAGGTGACGCCCCAGGCCGCCTCGGTGGGCTTGCCCCAACAGCAACCGGCACTAAAGCAACCCAGGCGCGCCAGCACCAATCCCAGCGCAATCCCCGGCGAGCAGGCGTCCGCCAGCGCCGCAAAGCTCGCCCCTTGCTTCCTGATGTAAAAGACCGCCACCGCGATGGCCAGCAGCAGGCCGCCGTAGAAGGTTCCGCCCGCTTGCAGGGTTGAAAAGGAAAAAATCTGCGCGGGATGCTCGGAATAGTAACGCCACTCGCCTACAATCATCAGCAGCTTGCTGCCCACCAGGCCGGCCAGCGCCATGTACACGCCCAGGTTCCACACCATCTCGCGCGCCAGACCGGCGCGGGGCGCCAACCGCCCGGCGACGTAGATGCCGCTGAGCAAAGCCAGCGCCATCATCAATCCATAGGTGTGCAGCGTAAAAGGACCCAGGCTGAAGATCTTCGGTAGCATTTACCCCTCCGAGGGAGCTTCGTGGCGCCGTTGCAGCACCTGATAAATCAGCGTGGCTGCCCCCACCACAATCGCGGCGTCAGCCACATTAAACGCCGGCCAGTGGTAGGAGCCCAGATGGAAATCCAGAAAGTCCACCACCCGCCCCGCCCGCAAGCGGTCGAGCAAGTTGCCCGCCGCTCCGCCCAAGATCAGCGCCAATCCCCACCCGGCCAGTTGGGGGGCGTGGTTGCGCCACAGCAGGACGAGCACCAGGACCATGGCCACCGCCGAAAAAACAATCAGCAGGGCGGCAGCCCAGACTGACTCAAAATGGGCGAAGAGCCCGAAGGCGGCTCCCCGGTTGTGCACGTGCGTAAGATTGAAAAGCCCCGAAATGACGGTGCGGGTTTCGCCCAGCGCCAGTGTGCCAGCCACCAGCCACTTCGTCCCCTGGTCGAGAAGAAACACAACCCCAGCCAGGAATAGCGATAGGGCGCGGACGTGCTTCTCACTAGTTGGCATCAACATCTTCGCTTCACTTGCCCGCTTCAGCGGCCAGTGCTTCCAGCACCGGCGCGCAGCGCTCGCACACCGTCGGACACTCGGAAAAAGTTCCTACCAAGGGCGAGTAGTTCCAGCAGCGCTCGCACTTTTTGCCCTGTGCCGCGCGAACCGCGATTCCCAAGCCAGGCATCTCGCTCTGGACTATCGTGGGTTTTGTGTCGCTTCCCAGTTCCACCGCCGACACAATCAAGAGTGCCCGCAACTGGTCGCGGTGGTTTCGCAACAACGCCGCCAACTCTCCCTCTGCGTGCAGATGAACTTCGGCGTCCAGCGAACCGCGAATGGTTTTCTCCTGCCGCGCGCGCTCCAACGCTCCCAGCACCTGACTGCGCACTTGGAACAAAGTCTCCCAGGCAGTGCGCTTGGCGGCCGGCAACCCGGCATCCAGTTCCTCTTTGGTGGGCAGTAATGCCAGGTGGACGCTTTCTTCTTTGTGTCCGTCGTCCGGCAGGGAGCTCCAAACCTCCTCGGCGGTAAAGGAGAGAATCGGAGCCAGCAAGCGGGCCAGGGCATGGGCGATACGGTACAAGGCCGTCTGCGCCGAGCGCCGCGCGGGCGACTTGGCCGCAAAAGTGTAGAGCCGATCCTTGAGGATGTCGAAGTAGGTAGCGCTCAAATCCACCACGCAGAAATTGTACAGGCGATGCCAGGCGCGATGAAAGGCGTAGCTGTCGTAGGCGGCGCGGCAGTCCTCCACCACTTTACCCATCTGCGTCAGCATCCAGCGGTCCAGTTCTTCCATCTGCTTGCACTCGACCGCATCGGTGCGCGGGTCGAAGTCAGACAGATTGCTCAGACAGAAACGAAACGTGTTGCGCACCTTTCGGTAGCCTTCCACCGCCTGCGCCAGCAAGCCCGCCCCGATGCGCATGTCGGCGTGATAGTCCACCGACGCCGTCACCAGACGCAGAATCTCCGCCCCGTGCTTCTCGCAGATTTCCCGCGGGGAGATAACATTCCCCAGCGACTTCGACATCGGGCGGCCCTCAGCGTCCAACACCCAGCCGTGCGTCACCACTGTGCGGTAAGGCGACCCTTCCTTCACCGCCAGTGCCACCAGCAACGAGCTGTGGAACCAACCCCGGTACTGGTCGCTGCCCTCCAGGTACACGTCCGCCGGCCAGCGGTTCTCCGCCCCGCGCCCGAGCACCGCCAGGTTGCTGGAGCCGGAATCAAACCACACGTCCAGAATATCGGTCTCCTTGCGGAAGCGGGTCTCGCTGCAGTTGGCGCAGCGCGTTCCCTGCGGCAGCAGGTCTTCGGCGGCGTGGCGATACCAGGCGTCGGCCCCCTCGCGCTTGAACCACTGCACCACCTGGCGCAGCACGGTAACGTCGGTGAATTTCTCTCCACAACCCTCGCAGTAGAAAATCGTAATGGGAACGCCCCACACCCGCTGGCGGGAGATGCACCAGTCGGGCCGGGTCTCGATCATTCCGTGGATGCGATCCTGGCCCCACGACGGCACCCACTGCACTTTTTTGATTTCTTCCAATGCCCGCTGCCGCAGCCGGTTGTGCTCCAGGTTGATGAACCACTGCTCGGTGGCGCGAAAGATGAGCGGGTTATGGCAGCGCCAGCAATGCGGATAGGAGTGCTCGATTTCCTCCGCGCCCACCAGATGGCCGCGCTGGCGCAGCAAAGCAATAATGTTGGGGTTGGCCTCGAAGATCTGCTGGCCGCGATAAGCCTCCAGCCCCTCGGTCAGGCGGCCCTCCACATCCACCGGGCAGTACACCTCCAACCCATACTTCTGGCCGGTCTCGAAGTCCTCGGCGCCGTGGCCGGGGGCGGTGTGCACGATGCCGGTTCCCTGCTCCAGCGTGACGTAGTCAGCCAGCACCGCCGGCAGCGTTCGCTCCAGGAACGGGTGCTGGAATTTGAGCTGCGCCAACTCCTCGCCCGTCCAGGCGCCGGCCTGCCCGACAAAGCGATAGCCGGTTTCCTTCGCCACCCGCTCGACTAAGTTCTCGGCAATCAAGTAGTGGCCGCCCTTGTCCCGCTCCACCGCCGCGTAGCGCAGCTTGGGATGGAACGCCAGCGCCAGGCTGGCCGGCAGCGTCCAGGGAGTGGTGGTCCAGATGACCGCAAACACCTGCTCGGGAAACCCGGCCGGAGCCTGCCCGCCTTCTACCGGGTAGCGCACCCAGATGGACGGGCTGGTGCGCATCTCGTACTCGACCTCGGCTTCCGCCAGGGCGGTCTGGTCGTGCCAGCACCACAGCACCGGCTTCAGCCCTTTATAGACGTAACCCTTTTCCAGGAAGGTCAGGAAGGCATCGGCGATGACGAACTCGTACTCGTGGCTCATGGTCAGGTAGGGTTGGTCCCACTGGCCCAGGATGCCCAACCGCTTGAAGTCGCGCCGATGCAACTCCACGAAGCGCTGCGCGTAGGCCCGGCAGGCCTGGCGGATTTCCAGCGCCGACAGCCCCGCCTTGCGCGCGCCCAGTTCCCGGTCCACGTTGATCTCAATCGGCAGCCCGTGGCAGTCCCACCCCGGCACGAAGGCAGCGTTGTAGCCCGCCATCGAGCGGGTCTTGACCACCATGTCTTTGAGAATCTTGTTGACGGCCGTGCCCAGGTGGATGTCGCCGTTGGCGTAGGGAGGCCCGTCGTGGAGCACAAAGACCGGCGCTCCGGCCCGCGCCTGCCGCAAGCGCTGGTAGAGCCGCTGCTCTTCCCAGCGGGCGGCCATCTCCGGCTCTCGCACCGGCAGGTTGGCTTTCATCGGGAAGCTGGTGTGCGGCAGGTTGAGCGTTTTTTTCAGGTCCAATGGAGCTTTCAGCTTTGCCTCTCTGACGCGACCTAATGATTAGTAAAATCTACCCTCGCGTGGGCTCTCAATTGCTTATGGTACAATGAACTTCGGATAATGTCAGCGCCCCGGGGCAAGGCATCCCTTTGACTGCGCGAGCATCTATAATAAATATAAGGAGTATAAACGACCGAGGAGGGAGAGCGGGATGAGCGCCGCAGCACCGCAAAAACCGCGCGTGAGACGCTACCGGTTGCTGGAGGAAATCGAACCCTGGCACAAGTCTCTCCGCTGGACCCTGCGCCAAATTTTCCGCCCGGACAAGCCGCCCCTGCTGGCCCGCCGCGTTCCCGGACCGGCCCTCTACAAAATGCCCCGCCTGAACGCGGAAGTGGCTCCGTGGCATGAATCCCTTTTGGAGACGGTGCGGGAGCTCTACCGGCCCACGAAGCTGCCCTTGATACCCCGAAGCTCCAAAAGCGTCGAGGTGGCCGAGGTCTGGGAGACCAAGTTTTACAAGGAACAGTTGCAGCAAACCCAAGCGGGCTCGCTCTTCGTGCATGCCATGCTGCTCTTTTTGGTGGCCTTTCCCTTCCTGCGGCAGGCGGCGCAGGCCGAGCAGCCCGAAATCATCGACCTTGTTCCCATTGCCGACATTTCGCCGTATAAGCTCACCCTGCCTCCTTCCAGGCAGAGAGCCGGTGGTGGCGGCGGTGGTGGCGCACGCAATCCGCTTCCACCCATCAGGGGAAAGCTGCCCAGGCGTTCTCTCCAAGCTCAACTGACGCCGCCGGTGGCGGTGCTCCGCAACCTGACCCCGAAACTGACGGCGGAACCCACGGTGGTGGTTCCCCCCAACATCCAGATTGATGCCCCGAACGTCCCGAACTTGGGCGACCCGCTAGCTGCCAGCATGATTCCTTCCGGCGGCCCGGGAGCCGGCGGAGGGATTGGCATCGGCTTCGGCGGCGGCCTCGGTAGCGGGCAGGGGCCCGGCGTGGGGCCCGGCTGGGGTGGCGGCGCCGGTGGCGGCGTCTTCCGCATCGGAGGAGACGTGTCCGCTCCGGCCTGCATCTACTGCCCCGACCCGGAATACTCCGAGGAAGCGCGCAAAGCCAAGTACCAGGGCACGGTGCTCCTCTGGGCCATCGTAGACGCAAGCGGACGGGCGCGCGAGGTCCGCGTAGTCAAGAGTCTCGGCTTGGGGCTGGACGAAGAAGCCGTGCGCGCCGTGCAGAACTGGCGCTTCCGCCCCGCAGAACGGAAGGGCAATCCTGTCCCGGTGTACATGAACATTGAAGTCAACTTCCGTCTCCTCTAACACTCGTCTGTTTCCCGGACTCGTCCTCGCCGGCGTCCTCGCCGGCCTGGTCTCTCCGCTCCCCACGCTCTCGCAAGGCGCCACCGCGACGCTGGAGTTTTTTGTTCAGGCCACTCCCTCCGGTGGGCGCCCGGAAAAAGTCATGCAGCATCCCTTTTATCTGCTCCGGCAAAGCCTGGCGGAAATCGAACGCTTGGCTCGCGGGCAAACCTCGGCACCGGACCGCGACGCTTTCATCAATGATTTGTCGCTCAGCGACGAACTCAAAGAGTGGATGAAGCGCACCGGCGTGGTTGACTTGCGCGGCGACCACTTCCGGCAGGCCCTCACAACCGACGACATCATGGCGGTGGAAGAGCTCCGCGCCGCCTACCTGGCCGCCAACATGAGCATGATCGGCCTCGGCTTTCCCCGCCCCAAGGTCAAGCTCTCCGACCGCACCAAAAACCCCGAGAGATGGGAACGTCGGCAAACCAAGTACTGGGAAAAAGTGCGCTCCTACCTGGAATTGCACCCGGAAAGCCTGCAACATTTGGACGAACAGTTGCTCGACCTCAACCCCGGCCAGGAGTGGGCCAAACTTGAGTGGCAGCACGAACGCGCCGTGCGCCGCGAAACCGAACGTCTGATCTACAGCCACTTCCTGGTAAGCCGCACCGAAACTTCCTTGCAAGGCTTCGCCCGCTTCAGCGCGGTGCCTCCCGGACGGTACTGGCTCACCAACCTTTGGAAGGAGGCCCGCGCCGGGGACGTGCGGCTGCGCTGGGAGTTGCCGGTGGAGTTACGCCCCGGCCAGACCCTCACGCTCGAACTTAACAACGCCAACGCCCGCTACCAGCCCTAGCTTCCCTTCCTTGACAGTTTGGCGCTGCCCGAATAAATTGTAGTCTTGCGCCCAGCTTCCACAGACGTTTCGGCTGGGAGGTCGTCTAATTGGCAAGACGTCGGACTCTGGATCCGATAATCTAGGTTCGATTCCTAGCCTCCCAGCCAATCTTAAACCCATACCTAAATCAAAGCAGTAATGTTGTACTCCGCAGCGCATGCAGGCGCCGGGGGCGCAGACACAAACTCTTCCCTCCCGGTGTGCTTTTCCATACAGTAGGGTCCGCCAGCTTGACGTACTGTGTAGCGGGGTCGCCAAGTGCGCGCCAAGGGAGAGGGGGCAAAGCCGCGTAGTCATCCTAGGGGTCGTTGTGTTTGTCCCGGTGCTGGCCGGCCTGCTGGCTGGCTGCGCGGGTGACTTCCAGCCCGTCCAACCCCTGGCGTTCAGCCATACCGTTCATGCGGGTGAATTCAAGATTCCCTGCCTGTACTGCCACAGCTACGCTCGCCGCTCACCGGTAGCAGGCGTGCCTTCCATGCAACGGTGCATGGGCTGCCATAACTGGATTCAATCCGACCACCCGGAAATTGCGAAACTTAAAGAGTACTGGGATCGGGAGGAGCCCATTCCCTGGATTCGCGTGTACTCCACCCCCGATTTCGTTCATTTCAATCACAAGCGGCACGTGCGCGCCGGAGTTGAGTGCCAAGCCTGCCATGGGCCGGTCGAGACCATGGAGCAGGTCAGCCGCGTGAGTTCGCTCGAAATGGGCTGGTGTCTCCAGTGCCACCGACAACGAAACGTATCGGTGGATTGCGCAACTTGTCACTACTGAGAAGAAGATGAGCGACATCAAACGTCGAGATTTTCTGAAAATCATCGGGGTCACCGGCACAGGCGCGGCCATGACCGGCTGCTCGCAAGCGCCGGTGGAAAAGCTCATCCCCTATCTGGTACCGCCGGAAAATAACATTCCGGGCGTGGCGTCCTGGTACGCCACCGTCTGCCGCGAATGCCCGGCCGGTTGCGGAATGCTGGTGCGAACGCGCGAGGGACGCGCGGTCAAGGTCGAGGGCAACCCCAAGCACCCCGTCAATCGCGGCCGGCTCTGCATCCGCGGGCAGGCCTCCCTGCAAGGCCTCTACAACCCTGACCGCATTCGCCAGCCCCTGCTCAGGAATCCCTCGGGCGAATTCCAACCAATTTCCTGGCAGGAGGGGGGAAAGCTCCTGGCCGAGCAGCTCGGCGGTCTGCGTCGCCAGGGAAAGACCGACAAGGTCGCCTTGCTCACCCCGCCGGTAACCGGCAGCCTCGAGGGCTTGATTCAAGAGTGGACGGCCGCCCTCGGCATCAAGCAGCGGCTGGTGTACGAACCCTTTGCCTATGAGCCTCTGCGCGCCGCCAACCGCATCACCTTCGGGCGCGATGCCATCCCCCATTACAAAATCGCA
>JACZYA010000204.1 GCA_022571295.1 Acidobacteriota bacterium
AATCCCCAAGCATAGGAGAAAGCACAGGAGAAGGAAAGCGATGAAAAAAGACATAGATGACAAAGAAATACTACGCATTGCAGGATTAGTGGTTAATTTGGTAAGGGAGCACACTGAGAATGTCTTAGAGGCAAACTCTATTTTTACGGCAGCTAGAGCTGCCTTTGTGGGCGGTGTTGGTCGTGTCAGCGATTCGACATATCTCGGTGAAACTCATCAACATCCTTCCTAAGTCCCTGTAGTTCTTTCAGGATGTTTGCGAGCTTAGTGTTTAGTGCTTCTAGCCAACTTTCTATTTCACCTGTTTTCATTTCTTCGTTTGCCATAGCAATCGCTCCATACTCCAGAGTTCACTTGCCACCCCTGCTGCCATACAGGTGTCACTCTTAGGGATTGGTGTATCCGCACGAAGTTGATGAGCACAGTGTAGCGCAACCCCCGCCCGAAGGTTAGTCAAGTTTTTGCTGAAAGCATAGGAGAGAAATTGTAATGAGCAAGGAAGAATGGCAAGTTGACTCTCGCCTACTTGGTACCGGCAATGGACAGTTGAAAGCATGCTTTGATTTTGGTTCTCGCAAGATATTGGACGATGGCAAGTTGAGATTTGAGTTTATCGTTCGCACTGAAATAGGGGATATTACCTACAGGGGATTAAAGTACGACCCTGCCTGCCGATGATCTGACCCAAGTCGGAGGGAGAAACTCGTAGCTCGAATACCGTCACCTGCTCGCCTACCACAGCGCGAACGGACACCTGATCGGGATGATCCACGAGGGCCCTGGCAATCTGCTCCAGCAACTCTTGCACCACAGCCCTTCCTTGCTTTTCCGGGAACATCTACGGAGGGCCCCGGCGAGAAGAGCGCCGTTACTCGCGTAGAGCTCCTTACAGTACGCTCCTTCTGTTCCCTACTTCTTTGCGAACACAGGATAGAGAAACCCGAGAATGCCTCCGAAGATGAGGTGTCCCCAGAGGCTTGGCAGGGCCATACTCATGCCCTCAATCGAGAGCCTAGTACCCATGCCCAGAGCGAGTGGCATGAGGATCAGTGGCCCCAGGAACCACCAGACGAGCCCGTAGATGAGCCCAAAGGCAAGACCTCTCCCTTTGTTCGAAGACAAGCGGCCGTAGAGAGGAACAAAAAGAGCACCGATGACGGCGCTATTGAACATGTGGTAGATGAACCCAACAATCACCGAGTCGCTTCGTACAACCTGCGCGACCATGCCGAGCATGCCCATCATCCCCATCATGATGCCGAACACCAGTCCGCCGATGAGGCCCCCGTAAACACCTGCTTTCCAATTCATGGTGACGCCCCCCTTTGATTTAGTTACTTTCAATTAGGCTAGTGCGATAACCGCCCTCCCGTGGGAAATAAGTCCTGCCTCAGATGAACTAGAACGTTGGAGTGCGTCGCAGTCATACTCCTTTCTCAAGGTCGAATGTAATCTCACCACCGCAAAGCGCCGCACCAAGAAAAGTGGGGTAGCGGCGCGCGGACGGTTGATTGGGAGTGGCTCAACCGCTACCCCTTCTCTCCTAGCGGAGAAACTTATCCAGCCGTCTACTGGCCTGCCGGGATGGAACCCATGCAGGGGCCGTCAAGCTCTGGTTTTGCTAGTCTCCTACTGGGGCAAAGTTGGCGTGCACGAGCATCCACTGTCCTCCCTGCTTCACATACACGCGGGTTGATTTGGCCTTAACGGATTCAATCTCTCCATCCTTGTTCTTCGCGGCCCCGATGAAGTTGTAACTGAGGATAGCAACATCCCCGTACACCTGCACCTTTGGATTGGCCATCTCAGCGGCCACGAGATTGCCACTGCCTTCGGAAAAGGCTTCGGCCAACGTCACACTAAGTTCTTTCCCGTCCAGCCGAGTCGGATAGTCCGGGTTAAACTCGGTGTAGTCGTCCGCCACGTTCTTCATGGCAGCGGCGACATCATTTTTCATCTCCGCCGCCCATTGTGCTTTTGTTACGGCAATTACTTGGTCAGCCACTGTGTGGTGTGCCGCAAACACTGACAGACTCAAGACTGCAACACCCACGAATACCATCAGCACTCGACGCATAGTTGCCCTCCTAGATTGTCATAAGAGCGAAACCGAAAGGAGCCCCAACTGCGAGACCACCCTACTCCTGCCAGTTGGAAGGTGTCAACGAAAACTCTAGTGAGCAACCTACTCCGGGAAGTTCATGCGGCGCAGGGGACCACACTAGGTTTCCTCCCAACCTCTCAATAGTCACGCTCTCACTGAACCGACACAGTGTTTCATCCATTCAGTCGTTCCTCCTCGGGCCATATCCTCAAGTGCCATCCGCGGGCAGATGTTTTCTTGGATGTAGCTGAGCAGGTTAGTCGCTACGCCTCGTATTCTCTTCTCGGTAGCTTCATCAAGACAGCGGCCTTCCTCGTCAAAAAGTCGTTGCACCCCAGCAACTGAGACCGGGCCAGGCAGCACAACAGCCCCAATGTGAGAGCAAACGCTTTGTAGATGTTCCAAGGCCTTGATAGCGCCAATCTGCCCCGCGGCAACACCTAGCAATGCAACCGGCTTCCCAGCCATTACAGATGGAAATCCCAGGTTTTCGATAAATAGTTTTATTACGCTGCTGTAACTCCCGTGGTATTCAGGTGTAGCCAGAATCAAGCCAGTTGCCCCCGAAACCAGCGTCTTAATCCTCTTGCCGTCCTTAGAGTCTCCTGTCCCAGGGGGCGGCAGTTCAATCGACGCTAAGTCAATCGCATCCAACGTGACATCTTCACGCCGCTTGACCTCATCGAGGACTAAGCCCAGTGCTTTTGAGGTGAAGTTCCTAGGCCGTACGCTGCCCGCCACTGCCACAATCTGAATACCTTGCTTTTCCATGGTTGTCTCTCCTCTCCTTCGGGATCACGACCTCGGTGAGCTGAAGTCATCGCTTGGCCCGAGTATAACAAAAGCGATTCGTCAGCCTGGGGGTTACCCCAGGACGGCTGCGGCGGGACGCCCAAGCCAACTTGTCTAGGGTACCTACCCCGGGAAGTTCAGGCGGCGGAGGAGGGATTAGGGATCAAGGGTTACGCAAGCGTTCGATCTGCTGTCGGAAAAATGGTTTCCAGTCCTCCGGGGCAAGTTCCAAACCGCTCTCGTAACTCTTAATGGCTTCCTCACGCATACCCGCACGCGCCTGAACCCCTCCAAGCGTGAAGTAGATCGACGCTGACTCGCCGTTCATTTCGATCTCGAGTTGCAGGATACTGAGAGCGGCATCAAAGTTCCCGCCTGCTGCGAGACGCTCGCCGAGACCCGTTAGGGTTCCTGGACTAAAATCATAGGCAAAGCCACCATAATATTTCTCTTTGAGCTGTCGGTATTGGACGACGGCGGCCTCGATGCCATCCTTTTCGATGGTCTCGGCCAGTATGTCTCCCAACATAAGCGGCTTTGCCTGAGTGCGGTGGCACGTCATGCACGTGACCTCGACCTGCTCTTGGGGAGAATCTTCAAGTTCGGCAAGTTTCGCAATGTGATTCTGATTGATGGCCTGGACCATTTGAATCATCACACGGGCCGTGCGCTTAGTGAGTTTTTGATCGGAGGAGAAATCGAACTTGGAGAGATCTGGGCCTTCGCCCACATGACAGTGTTCGCAGCGGACACCGAGGGAAGAAGCGAACCCGCGCATGATCTGACCTAGCTGCGCGCCCTTCACCTCTTTCGGCAACACCTTCAAGTTCCTGGGCTCTTCCGGCCAGCGGAATCCCTGGGCCGAGCTACCAGTGCTGTTGAATGTGATGAGACCCAATACTAGACAAAGCGTCGCGGTGAGGATTCGGAAACCCAAACGAGACGGTGGTTGCAAAGTGGTCTCTTTCTAACCTTCTTATTGCTATTCGTGCGCCATCTTAGGCCCCACCCGCAGGCAAGTCAACGCGAAGGGCTAGTTGACATCAGAATGAAGTGATTCGATAGGAGTGTCGGGAGGTACTACCGGAAAAACTCTCTCATCGTTCCATTTACATCAGTGCTG
>JACZYA010000205.1 GCA_022571295.1 Acidobacteriota bacterium
AGGCTACCGTACATCAAACTGAGGTGAGGCATGTACTTAGGATCGCGGTAACGATTGAACACCTTCCGGGCTTTGAGGTTGGCTTCCATCACGGGCTTTGTCTCCTCAACTCTGAGGAAAAGACACCGGAAATAGTCGCTCAGGTAATCGGCCCTACTTAGGCGGATTTCACAAGGTCGAATCAAGGATGCCAAGTGCTGAGTCTTGGAGAGAACTTCGGCTTCTGGCTCAGTCAGTTCGCCCAGGAGCGTGAGGTGGGGCTCAAAGGCGGGCGTCTGATATACCCTGCTCAGTCGAAGGATTGTATGCGCCAGCGCTTCGTACAGGTCTCCGCTTGGCATCAGCCAGAGTGAGAATCCCTTTGCTCGCGCCACTAGCTCGGTTTCTTCCTATTTCTGACCGCTTTCATTCTCGCGACGACATCCCCCCGCGTCATAATCCCTCGTTCTTCCAGCAACTCCACAATCGCTGTCAGTTGCAGGGTAATGTTCTCAGCTTCATACGTCAGATCAGAACGTGATGCCCCAGAAGGTCTCGCTGGGAACGTCAAGCTCAACAGCAAGTAACAGGATTTCATCTCCCTTGCTGGAATCCGTTCTCACTATCCGTGCCTTAGTTGATTGGCGTGTCTTGTGGTGGGTCAAGACGACCTCCGTTGTGAGGAGAAGGTGTGCTTTCACACGTAGTACGGCACCGTGGGGACTGATCGACTCAGTTACGACAGTCTCTTGAGCGCGTACGCCGTCTTTCCCTGTCCACGCCAACTCTACCGTAACGACCAAACTGACCCGCTGGCTTCGGCGCCGTTCGGGTCGTGTTGGGGGAGATTGGGCCTTTGGCTTTTGGGCTACAATGATTCCCTCCTCAGGTAAGATTTCTCAAGGGGCCATCGTGCACCAAAACAAATACGGACAGCGTTTATGGATGGGCCTTTCCTTATCAAGTTCTGCCATTTCTCTGGCTAGTTGCAGAAATGGTGCGCCGAAAGCTGTGGGGGTGTCAAGGTAGAAGGCCAATACGGGCGGTCAGGCGAAGTCACTATGCCCCCGACTCACTAGGAGCTGTCATGGACCGCACCGACTGGAGCTTGCAGTAGCTTGCCTTAAGGAAGCGCAGCAATGATTTTCTTGTACTCATCCTCCGTGAACGCCCGCAGCGTCTCCGTGCGAACATTCCCTGCTGAGCCAAGAGCGAGCGCCACCTTGGCGGCTGTTTCATCGTCCGGGGCCTCTGCTATGACAACCGCGTCATACCGCCCCAGTGTCAGATAGAACTGTTTCAGCTCCGCGCCCATGCTCTTATAGAGCCTTTTCGCAGCGTCGAGTCGAGCCGGGCTTTCCTTGATGTTCTCTATTCCTTTCTGGGCAAAGCTAAGCAACGAAATATAGGCAGCCATCGTCGTCCCCTCCCCACGTCGAATGTTGTTGCCGCAATGATGCGGCTGAGAGTATGAGGTGTCAAGGTAGGAGGCCAACAGGAGGCAGGTTCTCTTTTGGGTATACCCAGGATGGGTGTAGTATCCAGCTATCTACCCTACCGGAGACATCGCTGTGAAGGATGTAGTCCTGTCGAAAGACACGAAGGTGGCACTCTGGCAGTGGCCCGTCCATCGATTCCTCTGGGGAAAACAGCTGCCAAAGGGACAGTTGATTTCGGTGGTAGCAGAGGACAAAGACGGTGCGCTGACCTGTTGTTTGAATGGCGACCAGTACTTCGTTCTATGGAGGGATGACGAGGGCAAGCATAAGGCACGCGTGCCCACCACGGCACGTTGAGAAAGTTCGGTCTAACGGCAATCTCCTCCGCCACCTTGGCGATCTTGCGGTGGATGCGTTTCAGGCGGAGGCGAAGGGCACGGCGGTTGGTTGTGAACCAAACGTCGAACGCGCGGAAGGTTTTCGACTCCATGGGCATCAAGTATTCTGAAGAAGAGGTTCTGTCGGTAAGGGTTTCGGATCGGCCTGGCTCACTGGGGCGAGTGACGCGCAAGCTGGCGGAAAACAAAAGCAATATCGAGTACGTCTACGGAACCATCGAGAAAGGCGCCTCGGATGCTTTGGTCATCGTCAGTGTTTCCAACCTCAAGAAGGCGGCTCAGTTGCTGAAGTAAGCCTGTCTGATTCCCTTCAGTCTTCTTCTCTGTTTCGGTCTGCGCGGCAATCGGCGCAAGGACAGATCTCGCGGAAATGCTCAAAACTGTAAATGCCGGTGGTGTGGCCGTCGCTGAAAGCGAATTTGACGGCGTAGTGTCCTACGGGTTGGGCCTGCACCGCTCGCACCCGTTCCTGGTACATCGGCAGCAGGGTTTTATCGGTGGTCTGCGCTTTGTGTTCCCGGCAGGTGGCGCAGGGGCATTTCTTTCGCAGGTAGTCGAAGGTGTATTCGCTGTGGTGCCCGTCCTTCCAGTCGATGCGGACACCTTCACCCGAGGTCAGCAACACCTGGACGTTGGCAGGTTCTGTGCTTCGTACGACACCTGCCTGATCTTGGTCGCTCATGCTTCAGTTCTCAGCTGATTGATTTCCTTGAAGGTAAAAGTTTAACAGCTTTCGATCCAACCGCAAACATGGCGGCTGCTTGCGCCCATCTTTTCCGATCGCAGAGCACAGCAGACCAGCCTTGCGATAGATTGTTTGTTATGGCTGATTCTGACCCGCGTTTTCTTGCTGCCTGTGCTTGCCGGCCTGTGGACGTGACACCGGTGTGGTTCATGCGCCAAGCCGGGCGGTACATGTCTGAGTACCGCGCGATTCGAAAGCACCACAGTATTCTCGAAATCTGCAAGACGCCGGAACTTGCAGCGGAAGTGACTATTACTGCGGCCGAGAAGCTCCGCGGAGACTTCCCGCCCACCAAGACCACAGTAGATGTTCAGGGGCTTGGAAACGTAGGGATAGACATAATTGCCGAGGCCAGAAAGAGGGCAAGTGAAAGGCATGAAGCAGACTGACGCAGAACAAGAACTGAGCAGCCAAGAGAGGCTTGCTCGAACCATATTGGGGCTTGAAATTCCTCCTAGCACTGAGAACCTGGCCGAAGAGCTAGAAGCCGCCCGGAAGCGGTTAGCCGATTCTGAAATGGGCGAGTAGGTTCGCTTCTAGGCAGGTTTCCCGACCGCGCTACTCCCCTCAGCCTTCAACATGACGTGGATTATCAGGCCAGCATCCCCAGGTAAATCCTGAACTCGGTCGTCTGTAGCTTGGAGCCGGGCCAGGAGCGTTCCCAGCTCGTAGGCCACGATCGCGGCTTTCACTTCGGCGCTGCCTTTTGCGGCGTAGTCAGCTCGCAGAGCGGAGATTCGCTCAGAAGCGATCCGCAAGCCGGCTCGGAGATTGGTTAGGCGAAACTCTTGAAGCCCCTGGACGAGGCAGACGCGGCAAGCCATCCCAGCGCGAGAGTGAACTGTGCAGTGGCCGTTACCGTTGACCTTCTTGGCAGGCACGAAGCCATCCTACCCACCGCGCCCAGAGGATTGCAACAGCTTCCGGTCAATCTCCTCCTCCACCTTGGCGAACTTGCGCTGGATACGCTTCAGGCGGAGGCGGAACGCGCGACTATTCGCTAGCCGCTGGCCCGTCAAGGTTCCAGATGTCGATCACGACTTTCCAAGTGCCGTCAGGCTGTTTCTCCCAGACCGTTACCCATTTCCCTTTGTCGGTGACCGGGTTGCCCTCCGCGTCGTTCACTGTTTCCTCGTAGGTGCCGTGCGAGTAAGCCAAGTCACCGGAGCGAGACACTTCGACCTTGGTGGTCTGCCAACTGATCGCAACGCGCGGTTCAGAATACGCCTCGGACTGACGTGCACGGATGGCTTCTTTGCCGGTGACGATGGAGGCGTTTGGTGGGAACCTTGAGGCATCATCGGCAAAAAAGGAAAGCACGGTATCAACATCCTTCGCTTGCGCGGCATTCAACCACTGGACATCCATCAGGTCGCGGATAGCCGCTTTATCCGCTGCCGTGTCCACCTGTGGAGCGCACCCGCTAATTGCCAGCACGAGTA
>JACZYA010000206.1 GCA_022571295.1 Acidobacteriota bacterium
CCCGCTCGACGCCGCCGCCGTGCTCCTGATTGAACTCGAAGGCCTGCGCGAAGCCGTCGAAGCGCAGGCCGACCAAGTCGAAGAGCTCTGCCGCGCCCACCGCGTGCGCGAAGTGCGCCGCGCCCGCTCCGAGGCCGAGCGCGAAAAACTCTGGCAGGGACGCAAGAACGCCTTCGGCGCCATGGGCCGCCTCTCGCCCAACTACTACACCCAGGACGGCGTCATCCCGCGCACCAAGCTGCCGCAGACGCTGCGCGCCGTGAACGAAATCGCCGCCCGCCACGGTCTCCAGGTCGGCAACGTCTTCCACGCCGGCGACGGCAACCTCCACCCCGCCATCCTCTTCGACGCCCGCGACCCGCAGCAGTTCGCCCGCGTCGTCGCCGCCTCCAACGAAATGATGAAGCTCTGCGTCGAAATGGGCGGCTCCATCACCGGCGAGCACGGCGTCGGCCTGGAAAAGCGCGACCTGATGCCGCTGCTCTTCTCCGACGACGACCTCGACGCCATGCACAAAGTCAAAAACGTCTTCAACCCCACCGGGCGCCTCAACCCCGGCAAGATGTTCCCGCTCACCAAGTCCTGCGGCGAGCTCCGCATGCAACCCCTCCCGCAAAAAGCGGCACTGTAGAGATATGCTGGCGCCAACAATACCAACCCGGAAGAGGAGTGGAGTTCAACTCCGTACAGTGGCACCCGACTCCTTCCGGCTTTTGGTAGCGGCGATACTCGCAAGGGCATCGTCGGCTTTTGCTCTGCGTCCTCCGCGCCTCTGCGGTTCATCTCAGTGTACAGTTCAGAAGAGGTGCGGAGTTTATCCGGCCAACGGCGGGGCACCCGCAAGCCTACAACGCGTGAAGGAATAGCAAGCCAATGCCCTCCGCGACCATCGACCTCGCCGCACTTGCAAACCTCTTCAGCAGCGATCGCTTCTCCGCTGACTCCTCCACCTGCCAGCGCTGCCAGGTGGACGGCGCCATCCCGGCGGCGGTGGTGGAACCCGCCGATGCAAAAGAAGTGGCGGAGATTGTCGGCTGGGCGCGCGCGCAACACGCCGCCCTGCTGCCCTTCACCAGCGGCGCCTATCTCCCTTTGGGCAATCCCCCGGCGGCGCTCGACGTCGGTGTCTCCCTCCGCCGCCTCAACCACATCCTGCACTACGACCCCGGCGATCTCACGCTCTCGGTCGAGGCCGGCACGCCACTGAGCGACGTCCAGAAGCTGCTGGCCGAGCACAACCAGTTCCTGCCCGCCGACCCGCCCTGGGCCGAGCGCGCCGCCCTGGGCGGTCTGCTGGCGGTCAACGCCTCCGGCCCGCTGCGCTACGCCTACGGCACCTGGCGCGACTTCGTGGTCGGCCTGCGCTTTGTCACCGGCGAAGGCAAGCAAGTCAAAAGCGGCGGCCGGGTGGTAAAGAACGTTGCCGGCTACGACCTGACCAAGCTCCTCATCGGCTCGCTCGGATCGCTCGGCATCCTGACCGAAATCAACTTCAAAGTTTTCCCCCGTCCGCCTGAGACCGCTTCTTTCGTCGCTGCCTTCGACACCTTGGAGGCGGCGCTGGACTACCGCACCCGCGTCGTCCATTCCGCGCTCGGACCTACGGCCATCGAACTGCTCGATGCCAATGCCGCCGGGCTACTCAACGTGAAGCAGCTCTCCTCCTCGCACTGGTCACTGCTGATTTCCTGTGGCGGCGTGCCGGCCGTCATCCGGCGCTTCCAAACTGACCTCGACCGGCTCGCCCGGGAACTGGGTGCAGTCACCTTCACCGCACTCGTCGGCAAAGAGGAACAAGCCACTTGGACGGCGGTGCGCAACCTGGTGGTGAGCGCGCGCGCTGACAACCCCAATACCACCGTAATCAAATGCCCGCTGCCGTTGACGCAGCTCGGACCCTTCATCAAAAAAGTACAGCAAGTCGCTGCCCGCTACCAACTGCCCACCGCCGTCGCCGCTCACGCCGGCACCGCCATTGCCTTCGTATATTTGCTGCCCGCGGCCAACACCGCCGATGCCGCCCAGCACATGGCCCAGGCTGCCACCGA
The DNA here is from genome assembly GCA_022571295.1 of Acidobacteriota bacterium. GTDB lineage: Bacteria > Acidobacteriota > Terriglobia > Acidiferrales > 2-02-FULL-67-57 > JACZYA01. Next base: position 2,049 of record JACZYA010000206.1, read on the forward strand.
AACCATCCACGCCGGCAACAACCTGGGCGGACGCGTCACCCTGCCCTGGTGCCCCACCGAAGTCAAACACAACGTCAACGTCTGGAGCCCCGCGCGCGACGACTTCACCCTCATGCAAAAACTCAAAGCCCAATTCGACCCCGACCGCGTCCTCAATCCGGGTCGCTTCGTGGGAGGCCTCTAAATGCGAAAACACGACCTTCTCCAGCCTCTCTTTCTCTCCTTTTACTCGAAGTCGCTCTATCAGGACGTGGGGAAGCGCTGGTCTAGTACGACATTTCTCTATCTTTTTCTACTTCTGGCGTTGGTCTGGATTCCGGCCATGTTCAAACTCCAGCAAGAGTTCAGCCGGTGGATTCAACAGGAAGCCCCCGCCCTGGTGTCTCAGATTCCCACCATCACAATTACCAACGGCGAAGTATCAACCGATGTCGAGACACCTTACTTCATCCGTGAGCCCGAGAAAGACACGGTGCTTGCGATCATTGACCTGACGGGAGAATACACATCCCTGGACGACAGCGATGCCCGAATGCTGCTCACCAAAGACACGTTCTTCATGAAGAAGGACGAGCGCGAAACCCGCACGTACGACCTCTCCGGTATCGAGGAGTTCGTGGTGGATGAGAACAGAGTTGCGGGATGGCTGGAGTTGCTGGCAACGTGGCTTCCGATTTTGCTCTACCCTTTTGCGGTTCTTTTCTCTTTCCTCTACCGAATCGTGCAAGCTCTGCTGTATGCCGCCATCGGACTCCTCTTCGCCAAAGTTTTGGAAGCGCCGCTCGGTTATGCAGCGCTGCTGCGACTGGCAATCGTTGCCATCACCCCCGTCATTCTGTTGAGCACTGCAGGCGAACTGGCAGGCGTGACGATTCCCAACCGGTGGCTCCTCGCTTTTGTCGTCGCTATGGCCTACCTTTTCTTCGCGGTAAAGGCCAACACAGAACCTGAAAGCGAATTTTGAAAGCAGCTATAACAACGCTCGACGCTGCCGGCATGGTGCGGCCTACTTGGGAGGACTACTCCAAGTGCATCCACTGCGGCCTGTGCCTGAACGCCTGCCCCACCTACCGCTTGCTGGGGGTGGAGCCGGACTCGCCCCGCGGCCGCATCCACCAGATGATCCTGGTCGAGGAAGGCCGATTGAAATTGGCCGACTCCTTTGTCCGCCACATTGACCTCTGCCTCGACTGCCGTGCCTGCGAAACCGCCTGCCCCTCCGGCGTGCAATACGGCAAGCTGGTGGAAGCCGCCCGGGCGCAAATCGAGCAGCACCACCGCCGCCCGCTCTTCTCACGGCTGCTGCGCTCGCTCGGCCTGCGCCACCTGCTGTTCAGCCTGGAGATCAATAACGCCGATCGACCATTCGGTGCAGACAGCCCCGTCGCCTCCTTCGGGACAGATGCTCGTCGCCTGCGGATAGTAGAGGTAGTGTTCGTCGCGAGACAGCACGGAGTGTGGTGACCCGGTGAACGACGGACGGCCGGGCATCGGAATGATCGCCGCAGGTGAGGAAAGGTCGTCTAGATCGAAGACGGCCAGGCTGGGCTCGTCCGCCTGTGCCGGACCCGGCCCAAACGTCTGCAAGACCCCGCGCTGCCTCCTCGCGCGGCGAAACAGCACCTCACGGTTGAAGCCAGCACCTACGCTGCCGCTCACAACGGCAATCAGGGGGACGCCACCGATCCCTTCGACGGTGTCCGTGTTCGGCGGTTCGCCTGGGATACCAATCCGGGCGCCCGCGGCCACGCGGGGGGCCGACGCGGCGTGCCGCTGGGTTTCGCCCTGGAGAATATCACCCCTCTCGGCGGTGGGCGGATGGGGCTGGACGTGCTGCTGCGTCAGCCCCTGGAAGGCAACGTCTACAGCGACACGACCTGGACGGGCACGGTCAGCCTCGACGGCGATGTCGTGATCGAACCAGGCGTGACGCTGAGGCTG
>JACZYA010000207.1 GCA_022571295.1 Acidobacteriota bacterium
TGCTGATCGGCTCGAACGGGGTCGCTTCCATCCCCCCCACCGAGGTGGCCCGCGCGCTTGGGTCGGTGGCCTCGGAAGTCCTTTCCGGGTTGGGCAAGCGCATCCCGCGCGTCTATCACGACTAATCTATTCTTATTCTTGGGGTTGCGCTGCGCCTTGCTGGGGTGCGGGGCGCAGGTGTATACTGCGCGGGCGTCATCATAGCATCCACAGAGGGGATGATAGGCGCGCCCTCTCCCGCCGGGGGAGGAGCCTGAAGGGAGGAGAGTCTTATCCGAGAGGCACACGAATCTTCGCGCCGCGAGCACGCTTCGCACTCAACCCACAACCGTTTTTCCAACCCGGAGCGGGTGGGAGTCCCGCCGCGTCCGTTCTCGCCGGTGGGTACGCCGGGCCAGCCTGAACGCTGGGGGTGGATGGACCTGACCATTTTGCGGATGACCTTCATCCTCTTGACGACTGCCGCCACCAACCACTTTCGTCCCTTCCATCTCCCCCAGTTCTACGCGGTCCTGTTTGGAGTGCTGCTGGGGTTGATGGGGGTGTTGTTTGAGATGCGCCTGCGCCGCTCCAGCCTCAAGCGGCTGATCGGAGCGGTGGTGGGTTCGCTGGTCGGCATTCTGTGCGCTTATCTGATTGCGCTGGTTTTGAGCGGAACCAACATCGAACCCCGCAGCCAGTCCTTTCTGCAGGTGGCGCTGCTGTTGATTCTGACCTATCTGGGAATGGTCATCGGCGCCAAGAAGGGCGACCTGCTGAACCTGCAAGCCATGGGCGGGCTCTTCGGGGCCGAGCGCAGCGCGCCCCGCGACATCAAAGTCCTCGACACCAGCGTGATTATTGACGGCCGCATCGCCGATATCTGCGAGGCCGGCTTCCTGGACGGCACCCTGCTGGCGCCCCAGTTCATGCTGCGGGAGCTGCAACAGATTGCCGACAGCGCCGATTCGCTCAAGCGCAACCGTGGCCGGCGCGGGCTCGACATCCTGCAACGCATCCAGAAGATGCCGCACGTGGATACGCAGATCGTGGAGGACGACTTTCCCCACGTCCCCGACGTGGACATGAAGCTGATCGAGCTGGCCAAGCGCTACCAGGCCAAGATTGTCACCAACGACTTCAACCTCAACAAAGTGGCGCAACTGCAAAAGGTGCAGGTGTTGAACATCAACCTGCTGGCCAATGCGCTCAAGCCCATCGTCTTGCCGGGCGAGGCCATGCGGGTCTTTATCCTCAAGGAGGGCAAGGAGCACAGCCAGGGCGTCGCCTACCTGGACGACGGCACCATGGTGGTGGTGGACAACGCCCGCCGGATGATCTCGCGCACCATCAACATCACCGTGACCAGCGTGCTGCAAACTACCGCCGGGAAGATGATCTTTGGCCGCTACGATGCCGAGAGCGGCGGCTCCGAGCGCGAGCGCGGTCGCTATTCCAATCAGTCCATGGCCGCCAACGGTCCCACCCGGCCTCAGGGAGGGGGCCGGCCGGGCCAGCAGCGGCCGCAGGGGCGTTACCGCAGCGTGGACTGAAAGGCCATCGGCAGGCACAGCACGCCGAAATTCCTGGTTTCCCCGCAATACTACGATGATGAAGGTTGTAGCCATCGTTCCCGCCGCCGGGTTGGGCGTTCGGATGGCGGGCGGCCGCTCGGCGCAGGGCACAGCTCCGCCCAAGCAGTTGCTGGAGTTGGAGGGCGTGCCGATTTTGTTTTGGACGCTGCGGAAGCTGGCCGCCGTGCGCCGCATCGGGCAGTTGATTGTGGCCGTGCGCGGAGGCGACCGGGAGACAGTGGCCACAAGGCTGGCCGGGGAAGACTACCGCAAGCGCGTGAGCCTGGTGGAAGGAGGCGAGTCGCGGCAGGAATCGGTGGCGAAGGCGCTGGGTCAGATTCCGCCCGCCACCGAGTTGGTGCTGGTGCACGACGCTGTGCGGCCGTTCGTGGAGCCGGCCCTGATCGAGAAGGTCATTGAGACGGCGGCGGAAACCGGCGCCACCATTCCGGGCCTGCCCGCCGGCGACACGGTCAAGCAAGTAGAGCCCGCCGGCGCGCACCACGGCTCCCGCATCGTCACCACCATTCCGCGCGAGCGAGTGGTGCTGGCGCAGACACCGCAGGTGTTTCGCGCCGATTGGCTGCGGGAGGCTTTCGAGCGCGCCGCCGCCGATGGCTTCCGCGGCTCGGACGAAGCGGTGCTGGTGGAACGGCTCGGCCACACCGTAACCGTCGTGATGGGATCGGACCGCAACATCAAAATCACCAAGCCCAGCGATTTGGAGCTGGCCCGCTTCCTCCTCGCGCAGGAGGCTGGCAGGTAGGAATGCGCGTCGGGATTGGCTACGACTACCATCGCCTGGTGGAAGGGCGGAAGCTGGTGCTGGGCGGGGTGGAGATTCCCTTCGGCAAAGGGCTGGCGGGGCACTCCGACGGCGACGTGCTCACGCACGCTCTCTGCGATGCGCTGCTGGGCGCGGCCGGGCTGGGCGACATCGGCCAGCATTTTCCCGACAGCGACCCGCAATGGAAAGACGCTGACAGCATACAGTTCCTTGCCCGCGTGGTAGATTTGTTAGGGGAAAAGAGCCTGCGGGTGGCGCAAGTGGACTGCATTGTGCTGGCGCAGGAACCCAAGCTCGCGCCGCACTTCGCGCCCATGCGGGAGCGGCTGGCGAAGACGCTTGGCATCGAGCAGGCGCAGGTGAACGTCAAGGCCAAGACCACCGAGGGCTTGGAGGCCATCGGGCGGGGCGAGGCCATGGCGGCGCAGGCGGTGGCGTTGCTGGAGTCGACTGCTTAGGTTCAGTGGTTCATCTTAAGGGAGGAGTCTCGTATGCGACAGAAAGGGTTCGTAGCTCACAAGAAGCAGCAGAAGCGGCGCAAGCGCGCCAAGCAAAAAGTGAAGCTCTACGAGAAGCAGGAGTTGAAATTCAGCGAGCTGCCGCGGCTGGCGAAGAAGCTCATGGCGCGGAAGCGGCGGCAAGCGGCGCGCACGGCGGCTTGATCTTTCGCACGCCTCGTCGTCGGGGAATCTCGCAGTCAAAAGTTCGCTGCCCCGCCTAGCAGCCAATGTCGCTCCAAACCCACGTTTCAAAACAGGAAAGCGCGCTGACGGTGGAGTGGGCGCGGGCGCAGGTGTTCGCGTGGCTGGCGGCGCGCACGGGGTTGGGGCGTTCGGCGCCGGCGGCTCCCAGCAACCAAGAGAAAGAAGAATTGCAGTGGCTGGGGTTGGACGGGGAGGGCGAAGGCGAGCAGAGCGAAGCACCACCGTGGGTGCGCACGCCGCCGTCCATCGAGGAGACTCCATCCTCAGCGTGGGGCGAGTGGAGCGGGCGGACCTCGCTCGCGGAGTTGCGCGAGTTGGGCGTGCTGCCGGAGGCGCTGCTGAATTTTCTCGCTCTGCAAGGCTGGCCGGTGCCGCGCGAAGAAGAGGTGCTCTCGCGCGAGCAGTTGCTCGGGCACTTGCCCCACCATCGGCGGGGTTGGCCCCCGCAGGAGACGCCGCCGCAGGCGGCTGCGTTTGATTTCGAGCAGCTCCGCCGCATCAACCACGCTTGGATCGAGCGCGCCCACCCTGAACGGCTGCTGGAACTCTCGCTGCCCTATTTCCGCCGGGCGGGCTGGTTGCCGGAGGGGGAGTTGGCGCCGGTGGTGCGCGCCTGGCTGGCGGAGGTGGTGCGGGCGGTGCAGCCCGGTCTGGATTTCCTCTCACTGCTGCCGGCGCGGACGCGGCTGGTGTTCGATTATCAACCGGAGTACTACCTGAGCGTGCCGGAGAGCCGCCAGGTGATGGAAAGCGAAGGGGCGCGGGAAGTGCTGCGCGCCTTCGGGCAGCGCGCGCTGGCCGAAAGCTGGCTGACGGTGGAGCGGTTCCACGAAATTCTGGAGGAGGTGAAGCGCGAAACGCCTTGGCGGGGCGGGCACCTCCTGCGGCCCGTCCGGGTGGTGTTGACCGGCTTGCC